>CALWWS010000241.1 GCA_944385305.1 uncultured Oscillospiraceae bacterium
CTTGCGGGCGCAGCGCTCCAGCAGCTCCCATCCGGCCAGGCCGGGCTCTGCCTGAATCTTGTACCTGGACTCCAGGGCCTGGGGATATCGCTCCCCCAGTACTTCCAGCAGGTGGCAGGCCAGGGCCTCCACATCCATAATCCCATCCTTGACCGCGCCGTTAAACGCCAGATTCATCCCGATGCGCTCGTCCTCAAACTTAGGCCAGAGGATACCCGGGGTATCCAGCAAATCCAGCCCCGCGTCCACCGTCACCCACTGCTTGCCCCGGGTAACCCCCGGGCGATCTCCCGCCTTGGCGGACTTGCGCCTGGCCACCTGATTGATAAAGGTAGACTTGCCCACGTTGGGCACACCCACCACCATCACCCGGATGGGACGGCCCACCAGACCTTTCGCCTTCCACTGCTCCAGCTTCTCCTTCAGGGCATTTTTTATTGTAATGGAAAATTGGTTTACACCTTTCCCGTCCCGGGCGTTTGTCTCTAATACAGACCAGCCCTGGGCACGGAACCAGGCCGCCCAGGCCCGGTTCATGGCAGGATCGGCCTGATCCGCCCGGTTGAGTATGATGAGCCGGGGCTTCTCCCCCACCAGCTCATCGATGTCCGGGTTGCGGCTGGAGATGGGAATACGGGCGTCAATCACCTCGGCCACCAGATCCACCAGCTTTAAGTCCGCCTGGATCTGACGGCGGGTCTTGGTCATATGTCCCGGATACCACTGAATATTCAAACGCCCATCTCCTCTCCGCCGCCCTTCCCCGCCGGTGAGAAGGGCCGCAACCATTATACACAACCGCAAGCGGAAAAAAAAGAGCTACGCCGCGGTTTTGTTCCGCTATGCAAAAAAGAGAGGCTTTCGCCTCTCTTTTTCGTCTTTTAGATGCGCTCCTTGACCTTGGCGCTCTTGCCCACGCGGTCACGCAGGTAGTAGAGCTTCGCCCGGCGAACCTTACCCTTGCGGACAGTCTCGATCTTCTCGATGGTGGGGGCATGAACAGGGAACACCTTTTCCACGCCGACGCCGTAGGACACCCGGCGCACAGTCAGGGTCTCCTCAATGCCGCCGTGCTTCTTGGCGATGACGGTGCCCTCAAAAACCTGGATACGCTCCCGGTTGCCTTCCTTAACCTTAATGTGTACGCGCACGGTGTCGCCCACATTGGCCACGGGGGGCTCGGCCTTCAGGTGCTTCTGGGTAAAAGCCTGCATGAGATCCATTTTTACATCCTCCTAGTCTATAGGCGTTCATGCCGGCTTTCTTCATGCCGCACCCCGCAGGTGCGGCTGCCGCAGAGGACCACCCTTTATTGAGACTAAAGTAGTTTACCACAGGCAGCACAGGATTGCAAGCAGAATTTCATCGTTTTTTCCCTCTTTTTCCCGGCCCAATCGGGGAAATCTGAGAGATGGAGAGCCATAATGCAGCCAGTATCAGAGTCAGGTTAAATGTACCCCGGACAAACAGCACCGCGGAGCAGGCGGCCAGAAAAAGGGAACCTGCCATTGTGGAAAACCGCACCATACGCCCAGCAAGCCCTTCCGAGTGCATCAGGGCCGCCGCATACCACAAAATCCGCCCACCGTCCAGCGCAGCCGCAGGTAAAAGGTTGAACAGACCAAGCGCAAGATTCAACCCGGCAAATAGAAACAACGCCTCCCTCCCGCCCGCCATCCGGGCCGCCGCCCAGGCGGTGAGCAGGCTGACTGCCGGACCGGCCATGGCGGCAAGGAGCTGCCGGCCCCATGAGAGAGGATACCGGGCGCTCAGGCGCATTTCCGCCCCCACACAGGTCAGGCGCAGAAGGGTTACCCTCCCCCCCAGCAGCCGGATGGCCGCCCAGTGGCCCAGCTCATGCACACCGCAGGCTGCCAAGGCCCAAATCAGAATCCCCTGACCGTCCCAGTAATACAGCATGGCCAGTACCAGCAGAAAGCCGCCGCTGACCTCTACCCATCTCCAGCGCAGCATTCAGGCCGTCTGGATGTAATAAAGGGGGTTAAGCAGGGTGTCATTGAGCTTGAGCTCAAAGTGCAGGTGGGGCCCGGTGGCGTTTCCCGTAGCGCCCGACTGAGCCACCATCTCCCCTGCCTGTACCTGCTGCCCCTGCTGCACACAAAGCTGGCTGCAGTGGGCATAAAAGCTCTTCAGACCGGACCCGTGGTCAATCTGAAGATAGAGGCCGTAGATTGGGCTGTCTCCAATATACTCCACCGTACCCGCGGCAAAGGCCAGCACCTGGGTGCCTGTATTCACAGCCAGGTCTACTCCATTGTGAAATTTCTCTCCCCCGTCCACCGGATGCTCCCTCCAGCCATAGGTGGAGGACACCCAGCCAAGAACAGGGGTGGCGGTCTCCGCCACCCCCAGCGTCTCCAGATTGTATTTGTCCATTGTGGCGTTGTCCGGCAGGGCAGGTCCGTCATAGTCCACGTGCTCCACCGCAGGCTCAGCCTGAAGCGCGGGTACAGCCTGAGGCTGCATCTGCTGTCCGGCCATCTGCTCCTCCGGCCGCGCCTCGCCCAGCCAAAAGGCCGCAGGCTGCACCCGACTGGGATAGCCGGAGAGCAGCGCTGCCTGACTGCGGGCCACCAGCGACACTTCTCCACCCAGCGGAGCGGCTACAGCAACTGTCTCCCCGCCAAACACCTCCACCCAGAGCTCACCCAGGGTATCCATCACCGGCTCACCGTCTGAGATAGAGGCCCCCAGGGAGGCAAATACCGCCCGGAAGTCGGTGTCTGCCTGGATGGTCTCCAAAATTCTCTCCCTCGCCTGCGCCATCTTCTCGGGAAAGACGCCTTTGCCCACAAATACCACGGCAAACAACACCAAGCAGACCACCAACTGGCCCAGCCTTCTGCGCTCCCTGGGGCCCAGGGAGGCTTTTGCGCTCCCCCTGCGCCGGCCTGTACTCCGGCGCCCTCCCTCCCGCTCCCGATATGTCGTCTCCATCCGGTGACCTTCCCTTCTGTAAACACGTTTGTGTATCTATATGCGGGAAGGTCAGGCTGTATGCGGCCGCAAACAATAAAATAAGCCCTGTCCACACCCTGTTGGATGTGGACAGGGCCATGTTCAAAATCAAGCAGGAGAAACATTCACCAAAATACTGTACGAGGCGGTTCCGCCCCAGCCCTGATCCGCGCTCCACCGGGCCTCCACCTGGCAGATCCAACTGCCTGGAGGAAGGGTAAAGGAATTATCCATTACCAAAATGGCTGGACCGTCAGGACTTTCATCCGCACTGACCCCCTTCTCCCAGCAGCGCACCCACAGGATCTCATCCGGGGACTGGGTAAAGCGCAGACTGACCGTACTCTCTCCGGTGTCCAGCACAGGCAGCTGCTCCACGCAGCTGAGGGGATGGGCGCTGTCTGCCAGGGACATGGTCTGGGTGCCGTCCGGGTTTCGGCTCTGCCAGCTGTAACCGCCAAGCATCGCCTGTATGGAGGTATTGTCGCTGACCACAGCCAGCGCGGGGGGATTCTCCAGAACCACCACCGCGTCATCCTCTTCCAGCAGCTCATTGGCATAGCTGTTTAGGGCCTCACAGGGCTCGTACTCCGTCCGGTACCCCACGCCGTCCAGTATCAGAAAAGGACTGAAGGCCATCACCTCCCGGCGGCTGCCGTCCGTCAAAAACAGGGTAAAGGTGACCCCCTGTCCGCTATACTCCCGGTAGCTGTTGTCTTTCTCATAAATTACAACGTCCCGCAGATAACTGGCCAGCTCCTCCCTGTCCGGAATTTCAACGGTCTTGTCCGGCGGAGTCAGGCACACCGATGCCCAGAGAATCTCCGACCCCTTCAACGCCTGAAAGGGTCTGGTATTTCCCGCCACGGTGCAGCCCAGGATGGCCATTGAGAGCGCAATGACCACTACCCCTGCTATAACCATAACTGGAGCATACCTTTTCACACCTCATCCTCCTCTCATCCTGCAGTACCTTTCCTGTAACTCCATGTCTTGCCGTTTTATATTACAGACGAAAATTCTCCCCGGAAGTTTCCCGTCTGCCCTTCTTTCCCAGAAAATCGTTCTGTCCCCGCAGCACAGGGCAATAAGGCAAATTTCCCATCTTGACAATTAAGGAAAGACTTACTATAATTATGGCTGGTCTACGCCGGTGTGATTACACCCCGGTAGTTGTCCATTATCCGGGTGTGGCGAAGCTTGGTATCGCGCTTGGTTCGGGTCCAAGAGGCCGTGGGTTCAAATCCCGCCACTCGGACCAAAAATCCGCTATTTTCGTGAGAAAATAGCGGATTTTTCTTGCTTTTTG
>CALWWS010000242.1 GCA_944385305.1 uncultured Oscillospiraceae bacterium
TGTACAGGCTGTTGATGTACTCCCCCAAGTAGACCAGCCCCTCCCCCTGGTAGACCGCCAGGAAGTAGTTGCAGGTGTCCCACTGGTAGCCCGCCTCGTCGTCCAGAATGCCCGCCAGGGCCAGCCGCTCCCCGTCGTAGTCCAGGGCCAGGTCCCAGGCGGAGAAGGCCAGATCCTCCCGCTCCGGGGGCCAGGCGTCCCACAGGTGGGCCAGCTCGCAGCTGCCATCGGGCTCCAGGGTGATCACCGCCAGGGTGTCGCCCTCCAGGACGGCCGCCAGGAAATCCCCCTGGCTGTAAAGACGCCAGCCGCTGTCCGGGTCGTAGGGCGCCGCGTCCAGGATCTGGACGGCGGCCCGGGCGGCAGGGTCGATAACCGTGAGGAGATACCGCCCGCCCTCCCCGGTGTGGAGCAGCAGGCGGCTCTCGTCGGGGCTGGCCTGGAGGTTCAGGATCTGCACCCCCGGCTCCAGGGGGTAGACCAGCTCCAGCTCCTCCACCAGGGGGCGGGCGGCGCCAAACTCGTCCAGCTCGTAGGGCAGGCGGTACACGCCGTAGCCCAGAGACAGATCGCCGGTGTCCACAACCTTCCCCTCCTGGGTGAGGGTGGTGAAGGTGAAGTAGCAGGCCTCAGAGGTGACGGCGCTCACCGTCCACATGCTGTAGCTGTCCCCCTCCGCACTGCCGGTGCCCCAGTGCCAGGCGCGGCCGTCCTCTCCCTTGCCCAGGGAGAGGGTGCACCGCTCCTCCTCCAGCACCGGGATTTTAAAATACTCCCCCAGGTCAATCAGATCCCGGGCAGTTTGCTGTTCCTGGGGGGAGAGCTGATCCCAGCGGCGCAGGATGTCGTCCAGCATCTGCCAGTAGCCGGGGAGCTCCAGCTGGAGGGTGAGGGGGTAGTAGTCCAGGTAGTCCCGCAGGTAGATGGTTTGCTCTGTCTCCTGGCCGTTGGGAGTGGCGGCGGAGAGCTCCTCCAGGGCGGTGTCCAGACCGGGCAGGGTCACCCCGTCGGAGGGGTCCATCCCCTGATCCAGCATGGTGTACATCTCCAGGCCGGAGTAGGAGGAGACGGCCACCTCCGCCCCCGCCTGGGCGGGGAAGGCGGTAAACTGGGTTTCCAGGGCCCCCTGGGCGTCGGCGGTGGTGGTCCAGAGCAGGCGGTTGCGGTAGGCGCTGTGCAGGGTGAGCGTCAGCCCCCGGGCGGCGTCCGCCCGGCCGTAGAGCTCCCGCCGGGTGAGGGTCACCTGGTCGGCGGCGGCGTGGAGCTTCACGCCTGCGGTCCAGGCCCCCGCCACGGCGGCCAGCAGCAGGAGAAGGGCAAATACGGCGCGCTTCTTCACGGCCCATCCCCCTCTCCGGTGAGATCGTCCAGGGCGCGGCTCACCCGGTCGGGGCGGTAGCGGTAGGTCTGCTTGATGTAGGAGATGAGATCCTGTCCCTCCTCCTCCAGGTCGGCAAGGCGCACGTCCCCGGCGATCTTCCCCTGGCGCAGGAGCACCGCCCGGCTGAGGAAGGGGGAGACCTCTTCAATGAGGTGGGTGGAGAGCACCACCGTCTCATTGGGCTCCAGAATGCCCAGGAGCACCTTGTAAAAATCCTCCCGGTTGAAGATATCGTTGCCCGCAAAGGGCTCATCCATCAGAATGTAGTCCGCCCCCTGGCACAGGGCCATAATTACCTCAAACTGGTTCTGCTGTCCGGTGGAGAAGCTCCGCAGGGGCCTGTTCATGGGCAGGGAGAAGAAGTCCATCAGACCCGCAAAGCGCTTGTGGGAGAAGTGGGGGAAGTGGGCGGCGTAGAACTCTCCGTGCCCTCTGGGGGACAGCCCGGGGAAGAAGGAGTGCTCACAGGTGGCAAAGGAGATACGGGCGATGTTGGCCGGGGTGACGGGCGCCCCGTCCAGGGTGATTGTCCCCCGGTAGGGGAGAAAGCCCAGAATACACTTCATCAGGGTGGTCTTGCCCGCGCCGTTCTCCCCCAGCAGGCCCACAATCTCCCCCTGGGGGAGCTGGAGACTGACCGAGTCCAGGGCGGGCTTACCGGCGTAGAATTTGCTTACATTGTTCAGCTCAATCATGGCAGCACACTCCAAATCTTCTGCCACTGGCCGGGGGCCAGGCAGACTTCCGGGGTGAAGGTCATATAGACCAGGTAGAACAGGCACAGCACCAAAAAGGCGGCGGCCAGGCACAGGACAATACCCGCCAGGGGCAGGGTGAGGCAGCGGCGGTGGAGCTCCCGCCGGTGGGGCAGGCGGCGCATAAGGTAGATGCTGCGGCTGCCGTGGTAGTGGTAGGCGTAGTGCACCCCGATGAGGGCGGCCAGGCACACCGCCAGCACCAGAAACCCCGCCAGGGAGGGGCCCAGAAGCGCCCTGAAGTCCTCCATCACCGCCCCCTCCATCAGCTCCCGCTGGGGGCCGTTTTTCCAGTAGAGCTTCTCCCGGGCGTCGGCAAAGCGAGTGAAGAACTGGAGGGAAAACAGGGCGGAAAGGGCCATGCCCCAGCCGAACAGCTGTTTTTCCGGCTTTAAAGCCAGACCGGGCGGGGCCAGACGGGAGAGGTCAGGGCGTGTCATGGACAACCTCCTCCTTTCTGACCAAGGGGTGCAGAGCGATGGCCGTCCAAAATGCCGCCCAAAGGATGAAGACCACATAGTTGTCGGCGTTGTCCAGAGCGCAGGGGAAGAAGAGCAGGGCGGCGGCGGCCAGGGGGATGACCTCAAAGAACCGCCCGCCCTGCCGGCGGCTGACGGGGCACCGGGCGGCGCACACCCCCAGGCCGATGCACAGGGCGAAGTTGCGCACCCAGATCCCCGCCTCCTCAAAGGGGAGCAGGGCGTGGAGGAAGTCGCTGCGGTAGAAGGCCAGCACCGCCGTCTGCCCGTTGACGTACTCCGGCGGGGCCAGCCGGACGTAGAGGGCGCACAGCCCCGCGGCGATGACCGCCTGGCCCAGCCAGAGGATCCCATAGCAGGCGGTGTTGTACACGCTCTGCCAGGTGAATACCCACCGCTGGCTGACGGACAGGCGCATCAGAGTGTACCCCTGCCTGCCCCGGGTCTCAAACCCCGTGGCGCACAGCAGCAGGGTGAGCAGCCCCAGGGCGGCGGCGAAGATCCAGCGCATGCCGCTGGCCTGCACCACCATCTCCAGGCTGAAGCCCTGGGGGGTGGGCCCACGGGTGAGGGCCAGATAGAAGGTGAGGCACTGAACCGCCCCCATGAGCACCAGCAGCCCCGCCGCCCGCAGGATGGTGCAGCGGGCCATGAGCATGAGCACCGAGATATGCTTTCTCATTGCGTTCCCTCCTCCCAGTACCGGTCGATGAGCGCCAGGGCCTCCTCCCGGGTCAGCCCCATCTGGTGCAGGGCGGCGGCGATGCGCCGCCCGTCCTCCTCCAGCAGCTGGCGCTTCACCCTCTCCCCACGGCCGCCGGAGAGCACAATACAGCTCTTGGCTCCCGTGTGGGACTGGATCAGCCCCTCCTCCTCCAGCAGGCGGTAGGCCTTCTGCACCGTGTTGGGGTTCACCCCCAGCAGGGCGGAGAGCACCCGGCGGGAGGGCAGCTCATCCCCGTCCCCAATGGTCCCCGCCGCAATGCCCCGCTTGAGAAAGGTGAGGATCTGCTGGTAGATGGGCACGCCCTCCGCCAGGACAAAGGCGTCAAAGGAGATCAAGGCCCCTCCCCCCTCTCTAAAAGTGTATTAGTCAAATAATACGGTTCCTGTGACTGTATTATACAAGTAACACAGTTTTCTGTCAAGGGGCAAAAAAGCCGCGCCGGATCATTCCGGCGCGGCAGAAAATACTGGGATTTCAGCTCTGGAGCAGGGCGCGGTAGCCGTCGGCGGTATCCACCCGGCC
>CALWWS010000243.1 GCA_944385305.1 uncultured Oscillospiraceae bacterium
CTGGCCACCGCCTCCTTCGGCCAGCGCTTCAACGTCACCCCCATCCAGCTGATCACCGCCGCCTCCGCCGTCATCAACGGCGGCCATTTGATGCAGCCCTATGTGGTGTCCGACATCACCGACCCGGAGGGTAACGTGATTAAGCACGTGGATCCGGTCGAGGTGCGCCAGGTCATCCGCGAGCAGACCAGCGAGCGCTGCCGCACCATCCTGGAGGGCGTGGTGGACGGCGGCACCGGCAAGAACGCCAAGGTGGAGGGCTACCGCATCGGCGGCAAGACCGGTTCCTCCGAGACCGGTGAGGAGGACCACACCATCGTCTCCTTCCTGGGCTTTGCCCCGGCGGACGATCCCCAGGTGGTTATCCTCCTGGCCTATGACAACCCCAAGCCCACCGGGCCCAACAGCAACTACACCTCCGGTGGCTGGTACATCAGCGGCGGCAACATGGCCGCCCCCATGGCGGGTGAGCTGCTGGGCAATATCCTGGACTACCTGGGGGTGGAGAAGAGCTACTCCGCCCAGGCGGATACCACGGTGCCCAACGTCACCGGCCTGAGCCTGGCCGACGCCACCACCAAGCTGAAAAACGCCAACCTGTCCCTGCGCACTGTGGGAGACGGAGAGACGGTCACCGGCCAGATTCCCGCTGCCAACGCCACCATTCCCGGCGGCAGCCAGGTAGTGCTCTACATGGGGGCCGAGATGCCCACCGATCAGGTACAGGTGCCAGACGTAACCGGCAAGACCGCCGAGGCCGCCCGCCAGGCCCTGGCCGAGGTGGGGCTCTACCTCAAGGCCAGCGGCTCCACCGACTACGGGAGCAGCACCGTGGCCTCCAGCCAGTCCGTGGAGGCGGGCACCAGCGTGGATCGGGGCACCGCGGTGGAGGTGCATTTTATCGACAACTCGGGCGGCGGCGCCGGCTGGGGCTTCTAGCGGACGCCGGCCCCGGGCTGCCCAAATCGGGGGGAGAGTATGCAGCTTGAAAACCTGTTGGACGGCGTGGAACTGCGGGAGCGGGCCGTCCGGGATGTGGAAATAACAGGAATCTGCTACGACACCCGGGAGATGATCCCCGGCTGCCTGTTCGCGGCGCTGCCGGGCTATAAGACGGACGGACAGTATTACATTGAAGAGGCTCTGGAGAGGGGGGCGGCGGCGGTGCTCTGCCGCCGGGCCCCGGCGGGGGAGGGGCCCTGGCTGGTCACCCCCGACCCCCGGGCGGCCCTGGCCCGGATCTCGGCCAACTGGTTTGGAAACCCCGCCCGGGAGCTGACTGTGATCGGGGTGACGGGCACCAACGGAAAGACCACCACCACCTATTTGCTCAAGGCAATGCTGGAGGGAACGGCAGGGGCAAAGGTGGGGCTTATCGGCACCAACCAGAACCTCATCGGAGAGCGGTCGCTGCCAGCCCACCGCACCACTCCCGAGTCGTGGGAGGTGCACAAGCTGCTGCGGGAGATGGCGGATGCCGGGTGTACCCATGTGGTGATGGAGGTCTCCTCCCACGCCCTGGTGCTCCACCGGGTGGACGCCATTCCCTTTGCCGTTGGAATTTTCACAAATCTCACCCGGGATCACCTGGACTTTCACCCCACCATGGAGGACTACCGCCGGGCCAAGGGCCTGCTCTTCCGCCAGTGCGCCGCGGCGGTGCTCAACCTGGATGACGAGGCGGGACGGCGCTATCTGGGCGAGATGAACTGTCCGGCGGTGACCTACTCGGAGAACAAGGACGAGGCGGATCTCACCGCAAAGAACATCCGCCTGTTTCCCCGGCGGGTGGAGTTTGAGGCGGTGTGCCGGGGGGCAATCGCCCGGGTAAAGCTGCCCATACCCGGCGGCTTTACCATCTACAACGCCCTGGGCGTGCTCTCCTGCGGCCTGGCACTGGGCCTGCCCCTGGGGGCCGCGGCCAAGGCCCTGGAAAACGCCCGGGGAGTGAAGGGGCGCATTGAGGCGGTGGATGTGCCCGCCGACTACACGGTGATCATCGACTACGCCCACACCCCCGACGCCCTGGAAAACATCCTCACCACCGTGCGGGACTTCACCGCCGGTCGGGTGATCTGCCTGTTCGGCTGCGGAGGCGACCGGGACCGCAGCAAGCGGCCCATGATGGGGGCCGCCGCCGGGGCGCTGGCCGACCTGGTTGTGGTCACCTCGGATAACCCCCGCACGGAGGAGCCGGAGGCCATTATCCGGGATATCCTAGCCGGGATGGAGGATGAGGAGACCGCCCCCTATCTGGTGGAGCCTGACCGGCGCTCCGCCATCCGCCGAGCCCTGGAGGAGGCACGGCCGGGGGACACGGTGGTGCTGGCCGGCAAAGGGCACGAGACCTACCAGGAGATAGACGGGGTGCGGTACCATCTGGATGAGCGGGAAGAGATAGCCGCATATTTCAGGAGGAAGGTCTGAAAATTTGTGGCATTTAGAAGTGGAAACCCCTGGTGTGTTGTGATACAATATCCGCTTGTGACAGGCGAAAAAAGAGCCGAAGGGCTTTGGAGGGTGCAAAAGAGATGCGAGTGATTATCAGCTTCGCGGTGGCCTTCGCGGCGGCCGCTCTGGCTGGCAAGGTGCTGATCCCCGTGCTGCGGCGGCTGAAGGCGGGGCAGTCCATCAAGGAGATCGGGCCCACGTGGCACATGTCCAAGCAAGGCACGCCCACCATGGGCGGACTGATCTTTATCATAGGAATTGCGGTGGCGATGGGAGCGCTTGGCTGGAAAGATTTTACAGCCGGGCGCTTCGGCGGCGCTTTTGTGTTTTTGTTCGCCCTGGTATTTGGAATTATCGGCTATATCGACGACTATTTTAAGGTGAAGAAGAAGCAGAACACCGGCCTGACCGCGCCGCAGAAATTTTTGCTGCAGCTGGCGGCCTCCATCGTCTTTACCGTTCTCATGCGCAACCACGGGTATCTGACCCATGATCTGTACATCCCCTTTGTGAATGTGAGCTTTAACATTCCCTGGCCGGTGTACATGGTGTTTGCCGCCTTTGTGATGGTGGGCACGGTGAACGCGGTGAATATTACCGACGGCATCGACGGCCTGGCCACGGGAGTGACCATGCCGGTGTCTCTGTTCTTTTTGGCGGTGGCCTTTTACTGGGACAGGATGGAGCTGGGGGTTTTTGCTGCCGCCGTCTTCGGCGGACTGTGCGCCTTTTTGATCTACAACTTCCACCCCGCCAAGGTGTTCATGGGGGATACAGGCTCCCTCTTCCTGGGGGGCGTGGTGTGCGGGCTGGCCTTTGCCCTGGATATTCCCCTGGTGCTCATCCCGGTGGGGATCATCTACATCGCCGAGACCCTGTCCGATATCATCCAGGTGGGCTACTTCAAGCTCACCCACGGCAAGCGTATTTTCCGCATGGCCCCGCTGCACCACCATCTGGAGATGGGGGGCTGGAGCGAGGTAAAGCTGTTTTGCGTGTTCACGGGCATCACGGTGGTCACCTGTGTGCTGTCCTTCTGGGGCGTGATGAACCGCTATCTGTTTTCGTAGCCGGCAAAGGCCGCGGGGTAAGGGAGGTGACAGGCGGTGGCAAAGCTCAAACGGGATCTGACCATGGAGGAGCAGCTGGCCCGGGGGCCGGTGGATATGCCCTTTCTCATGCTTGTGGTGCTGCTCACCGGCTTCGGTGTGGTCATGGTGTTTTCCGCCTCCTACGCCACCGCCTTTTATGACAGCAGCGACGCGGTGCAGAACAATCCCACCTACTACTTTGTGCGCCAGCTCATCTTTGCGGCGGCAGGGCTGGCCATTATGTATGTTACATCCAAAATCAACTATCAGACCTTCCGGTGGATGTCGGTGTTTGTGCTGGGGATTTCCATTATCCTGCTGGTCTTTGTTATCCCCTTTGGTTTCGGCAGGGAGACGGTGGGCGCGCAGCGGTGGATCCGCATTCCCATCGCGGGCAGCTTCCAGCCCTCGGAGATCGCCAAGCTGGGGGTCATCCTCTACTTTGCCGCCCGGCTGTCCAAGCGCAACACGGAAAAGCACAAGCGGCTGAGTCCCCGCAGCCAGTGGAGCGGGCTGTTTGCCCTGCTGGATCGTATCGGCCTGCTGGAGCTCATCCCCTACGGGGTGCTGCTGGTGATCATCGCCGGGCTTATGATGCTGGAGCCCCACATGTCGGGTACCATCCTCATCATGGCAGCTGCCGCTGCGGTGCTCTTTGCAGCGGGAATCAAGCTCTACTGGTTTGTGGGCGGCGGAGCCGCCCTGGCGGGGCTGCTGGTGCTGATGATGAGCGGCTACCAGTCCACCCGCATTGAGATTTGGAAGGACCCCTGGGCCTATCCCCAGGAGGGGGGCTACCAGATTATCCAGTCCCTCTACGCCATCGGCTCCGGCGGCCTGCTGGGTCTGGGCCTGGGCAAGAGCAGACAGAAGTTTCTCTACCTGCCCGAGCCGGAGAACGACTTTATCTTTGCCATCGTATGCGAGGAGCTGGGCTATATCGGCGCGGTGGTGGTACTGATCCTCTTCGCTCTGCTCATCATCCGGGGCTACTGGATTGCCATCCATGCCCGGGACCGCTTCGGTGCGCTGGTGGTGGTGGGCATCACCACCCTGCTGGCGGTACAGGTGTTTTTGAACATCGCGGTGGTTACCAACCTGCTGCCCACCACCGGCATCTCCCTGCCCTTCTTCAGCTACGGGGGCACGGCGCTGATGATTCAGCTGCTGGAGATGGGCATTGTCCTAGGCGTATCCCGGCAGATTCCGGCCCCGAAACAGGGTTAAGTGAGGTGTGCGGCATTGAAAATTCTCTTCACCTGCGGCGGCACCGCAGGCCATGTCAATCCGGCGGTGGCCCTGGCCCAGATGTTCCAGGCCCGCAACCCGGGCTGTCAGGTGCTCTTTGTGGGGGCGGACGGGGGGATGGAGACCCGCCTGGTGCCCAAGGAGGGCTATGAGATCAAAACGGTGACCATCACCAACTTCCAGCGCTCTTTTTCCCCGACTGCGGTGGGCCATAATGTGAAGACCCTGCTGAACATGAATAAATCGGCGAAACAGGCCAACCGCATTCTGGACGAATTTGCCCCCGACCTGGTGGTGGGGACGGGGGGCTACGCCTCCTTCCCCGTGGTGAAGGCGGCCGCCGGGCGTGGGATTCCCACGGCGGTACACGAGTCCAACGCGGTACCCGGCCTGACCACCAAGGCTCTGTCCAAGGCGGCGGACGCGGTGATGGAGGGAAATGAGGAGAGCCGCCGCAACTACGAAAACCCAGGGAGGGCGGAGGCCACCGGCACGGCGGGCCATGTGAACCCGGCCGTGGCCCTGGCCCAGCTGTTCCAGGCCCGCAA
>CALWWS010000244.1 GCA_944385305.1 uncultured Oscillospiraceae bacterium
GTGTGAGCTGCCCGACAAGCTGGAGCTGGAGGACAAGTGGATTCTCTCCAAGCTCAACAGCGCCATCCCCGAGATCACGGAGAACATGGACCGCTACGAGCTGGGGGTGGCCGCCCAGAAGGTGTACGACTTCATCTGGGACTCCTACTGCGACTGGTATATCGAGCTGACCAAGACCCGTCTGCAGGGGGAGGACGAGGGGGCCAAGGTGCGGGCCCAGCAGGTGCTGTGCTACGTGCTCACCCAGATTTTGAAGCTCCTCCACCCCTTCATGCCCTTCATCACCGAGGAGATCTGGCAGGCCCTGCCCCACCAGGGGGATTATCTCATGCTCCAGTCCTGGCCGGAGTACCGCGCCGAGCTGGCCTTCCCCGAGGAGGAGAAGGCCATGGAGCTCATCATGGACGCCATCCGGGCGGTGCGCGCCCGCCGTGCGGAGATGAACGTGCCCCCCTCCAAGAAGGCCCACCTCACCGTCTCCACCGGGGAGGGCGGGGTGTTTGAGCGGGGGATCCCCTTCCTCAAGCTCCTGGCCTACGCCAGCGAGGTCACCGTGCTCCCCGCCGGGGCCGCGGTGGAGGAGACCGGCATGGTCACCGCCGCCACCCACGCCGCCCGCCTCTTCCTGCCCCTGGCCGAGCTGGTGGATCTGGACAAGGAGCGGGCCCGGGTGGCCAAGGAGCTGGACAAGAACCGCAAGGAGCTGGACAAGCTGGAGGCCAAGCTCAACAACCCCGGCTTTGTGAACAAGGCCCCCGCCAATGTGGTGCAGGCCGAGCGGGAGCGGGGAGACAAGCTGCGCGCCCTCATCGCCCAGCTGGAGGCCTCCGCCGCCGCCCTGAACTGAATCGAGACGCGGCGAAAGGCCGCGAAAGGCCGCCGTCCCGGGGGGACGGCGGCCTTTTTTGTAGCTATTTGTAATACGGCTGTTGTTGTAGCCCGGCCGCCGGAGGGATACAATAAGAAAAACCCATCTCCCGCAGAAAGGGGGCCAAGCCCATGCGCAGGCTGCTGCCGCTGCTTTTGCTGCTTCTGATTCTCACCGGCTGCGGAGCCGCCGGGGTGGAGGGGACGAGCGCCCCCTCCGGCCCCGCCTCCACCGACAGCCTTCTGCCCGCCCCGGACGATACCCCGCCGGCAGAGGAGAGTACCCCGGAGATCACTGTGCCGGTGTACACTCCCGGGCCCGGCCAGAGCGCTCCCCCGGCCCAGAGCGCCGCTCCCGCCCCGGAGGACACGCCCCCCGCCCAGACGCCCGACCCCACGCCGCCGGCGGCCACATCCACCTCCTGCCCGGAGACCCCGCCCGGGGAAGAGGAGTCCCCCGGGGAGGATGCGCCCCCCACCGACGAGGAGGTGCTGGCGGCCTACCACAAAGCGGCAGAGGCCTGGAGCTGGTTTGACCTGGAGACCCTGCCCTGCGACCCGGCCGACCGGGTGGAGCAGGACGGGGCGGTGTTTTACCGGGTGGACTACCCCGGCCTGCACACCCTGGCCGACCTGCGGGGCTACCTGAAGGGCCTGTTCTCCGACGAGCTGGTGGACGCCCTGCTCCCCCCCGACGGACAGCAGTACGTGGAGGTGGACGGGGTGCTCTACGTCCAGAGCGGCGGCCGGGGGGCCGACCTCACCCGGGGCGGGGAGAGCGTCCAGGTCATGCGGGACGAGGCGGGGGCCATCTGGGTGCAGGTGGAGGTGGAGGAGCTGGACCCGGAGCAGGACTTTGCCGTGGTGGGAACGGTGCGCTGCCGCTTTCCCTACCAGAAGGTGGGGGAGAAGTGGATCTTTACCGAATTCTCCTCGGTCCGGTAGCCCCTTCGACAAAATCCGCGCCCCCCTTCGTGCTAAAATCGCTGTGTTCCAATTTATGGAGCACAGCGATTTTTTTGCGGACAGGCCCCCTGCCGGGGCCGCCCGACCAGGAGGGAGCGCCATGGGAGTGACCTGTACCGGGGAGAACCGGGAGCTGACGGCGGTGATCACCGGGGAGGTGGATCACCACCAGGCCGGGGAGATTATGGCCCGGCTGGAGGAGCATATCGACCGCACCCTGCCCCGCACCCTGACGGTGGATCTGGGGGGCGTGAGCTTTATGGACAGCTCGGGCATCGCCGTGCTGCTGCGGGCCTGGCGGCGGGTGGGGGAGCTGGGCGGCAGAGTGCGGGTGGTGGGGGCGCCTCCCCAGGCCGCCCGGGTGCTGCGGGCGGCGGGGGTGGACCGCCTCTTTCCCCTGACGGAAAAGAAGCCGGAGTGACGGCGGGAGGTGAGTACATAGTGAAAGCGACCAATCAGGTGACCATGACCTTCTCCAGCCGTTCGGCCAACGAGGGCTTTGCCCGCACGGCGGCGGCCTGCTTCGCCGCCCAGCTGGACCCCACCCTGGAGGAGATCAACGACATCAAGACGGCGGTGAGCGAGGCGGTGACCAACTGCATTGTCCACGCCTACCCGGACACCATCGGCCCGGTGACCATGCGCCTGCGGCTGTTTGACGACGGCAGCGTGGAGATCGCGGTG
>CALWWS010000245.1 GCA_944385305.1 uncultured Oscillospiraceae bacterium
TGCACCGCCATCGCCATCCCCTGCAACACCTCCCACTACTTTGTGGACCAGCTGCAGCCGCAGCTGTCCGTGCCCATCCTGCACATGGTGCGGGAGCCCTGCAAGGTGCTGGCCGCCCGGGGGTGCCGGCGGGTGGGCATTTTGGCCACCGACGGCACCATCCAGACCCGTACCTATCAGAAGGAGTGCATCGCCCAGGGCTTCGAGGGGGTGGCCCCCGACGGGGAGACCCAGTGCCTGGTCATGTCCATCATCTACGACGAGATCAAAAAGGGCGAAAAGGGCTCCCGGGAGAAATTTGCCGCCATTGACCGCAGTCTGCGCGCCCTGGGGTGCGACGCTGCCATCCTGGGCTGCACTGAGCTGAGCGTCTACCGGGTGTACCACGGGCTGCCCGACTTCTACGTGGACGCCATGGAGGTGCTGGTGGAGCAGGCCATCACAACGTGCGGCAAGCGTCTGCGGACGGTGTGAGGCGGCCCAGCTCCATCCCCAATCCAAGGGCGAGGAAGAACAGCCGCCGCTCCTGCTCCCAGTCCCGTTCGTTGCGCGCCTCGTCGTAGGCGCAGAAGAGCTTCCACCCCGTCGGTCGATCCAGGTGGGCCTCCAGGGCGCGTTCCGCGTCGTCCATGGCCTTGGTGAAGTGATAGGGGAGCTGCTCCAGGGCGGAGTCAAATAAGCCGAGTAAAAGATCTGACATAGATTTCACCTCCGAACGGTGATATAATAACACTATCATTCGGTTATGTCAAGGGGTTTTTATGGAAATTTTAGCACAGCGGCTGCTTTTGCTGCGAGAAGAAAGAAAACTGCGCCAGATTGACGTTGCCAATGGAATCGGCATTGCGGTCTATACCTATCAGCGTTATGAGTATGGAGAGCGCGAGCCGTTAGCGTCTGTCCTAAAGGCCATCGCCTGCTTTTATGGCGTGTCATCTGACTACTTGCTGGGAATCAAAGACGAGAGGTAGAGAACCGGCTTTTTGCGGACCATTTCTTTTTTGCGAAAAAGAAACGGTCCGCACCCCAAAGAAAAAAGCCGCTTAGGCCTTTGCAGAGTACTCCTGCCTCCGGCGCCGTGGAACACTGTGATCACTGGGATGCCCTCCTTCCGGGCGTTACGCCCTGCGTGTTTCCTGCTTTCGGGGCGGGACAGCCCCCCTCCGGGGCGCCTGGGTGCAATCTGGACAGCGGCGTTTTTGCGGCCGCCGGGCGCCTGCGTCTGGCACCTTAGAAAGGCGCCCCGAAGGGGTACTGATGCGCTGCGAAAGCATCACCCGGTACCGCCGCAGGCGGGAGATAGAACGGCCCGCTTTTTCACATCGTTTCACGGCGCCGGGAGTAGGGCTGATTTGCCCCAGAGCTTGAACGGGCCTTTTTCTTTGGCAGCCCGAAACCGTTTCTTTTTGGGCCCCTCCAAAAAGAAATGGGTTCGGGAAGTTCCCGACCTGAGAATAGGTTTTCTTGCAGGCCGTTTCTTTTTTCGGGAAAAAAACGGGTTCGGAAAACTTGACGATCCAAGCCCGGTCAAACGTTTTTCCCCCCGCCGCCCCATCCTTTTCAAATCACTTCAACCGAACCGAGGTGCTTGTCATGACCCTCCCGCCCCGTACCCTGGGCGACTGCATCCAGCTGCTCCAGGCCAACAGCCTGCTGGCCGACCCCGCCGCCCCCATCCCCATCCCGGGCCACCCCGTGGCCCTGATCTCCTGCGACAGCCAGAATGTGGTGCCCGACACCCTGTTTATCTGTAAGGGCGCCCACTTCAAAGAGCAGTACCTGCTGGACGCCATTTCCGCGGGGGCCTTTGTCTACCTGGCTGAACAGCCCTACGAGGGCGCGGGCGTTCCCTGTGTGCAGGTGACCGACATCCGCCGGGCCATGGCCCTGCTGGCCGATTTCTTTTACGACCACCCTTCGGCCAAACTGAACGTGGTGGGCATTACGGGCACCAAGGGCAAGTCGTCCACCGCCTATTATCTGAAGTATATTTTTGACGCCTATCTGGCCAGGACAGGCGGGCAGGAGAGCGGTGTGCTGGGCTCCATTGACACCTACGACGGAGTGGAGCGCTTTGAGTCCCACCTGACCACCCCCGAGCCCCTCGACCTGCAGCGCCATCTGGCCAACGCCGCCGATGCCGACCTGCGCTACTTCACCATGGAGGTATCCAGCCAGGCCCTCAAGTACGGCCGTATGGTGGGGGTGAAGCTGGCCGCCGCTGTCTTTCTGAACATAGGCCAGGACCATATCTCCCCCATTGAGCACCCTGATTTTGAGGACTATTTCCAGTCCAAACTGCGCATTTTTGAACAGACTGAGCTGGCCTGCGTCAACCTGGATTGCGACCGGGCCGCCGAGGTGCGCGCCGCCGCCCGGCGTTGCCGGCGCACCATCACCTTCTCCCAGAGCGACTCCACCGCCGATGTCTTTGCCGACCAGGTGCACAAAAGCGGCAACGACATCCTCTTCCGGGTAAAGACCCCCCGGTATCTCCGGCAATTCCGCCTGACCATGCCGGGCCTGTTCAATGTGGAGAACGCCTTGGCCGCCATTGCCGTGTGTGAGGGGCTGGGGATCCCCGAGACGGCCATCAGCGCCGGGCTGCAGAAGGCCCGGGTGCCCGGGCGCATGGAAGTCTACACCAACGCCAACGACAAGATCACCGCCATCGTGGATTATGCCCACAACCGCATGTCCTTTGAAAAGCTGTTTGCCTCGGTGCGCGCGGAGTACCCCGCCCGGCGCATCGTCACTGTCTTCGGCTGTCCGGGCAAAAAGGCCCTGGACCGCCGCCGGGACCTGGGCGAGGTCTCCGGCCGCTATTCCGACCTGGTGGTGCTCACCGAGGAGGACTCCGGCGAGGAGGACACCGAGGCCATCTGCCGGGAAATTGCCGGCCACGTGGCCGGCCAGGGGTGCCTCTACTCCATCCAGCCTGACCGGGGGGAAGCCATCCGCCAGGCCATTCTGGGCTGCGAGGAGCCCACGGTGGTCCTCATCACCGGCAAGGGGGCGGAGACCCGCCAGAAGCGGGGCACCCAGTATGTGGACTGCCCCTCCGATGTGGCCTACACCAAGGAGGCTCTGCGGGAGTACGACCTGTGCCACGGTCTGGACGGCCTGGACAATGTGCGCCACCTGCTGGACGTGCTGCCCGCCCTCACCCGGTACGCCGGCCAGACCATGGTGGTCAAGTACGGCGGCTCTGCCATCGGCGCCACCGACACCATTCTGGAGGATGTGGCGGCCCTGTGGCGCATGGGGGCGCGCATGGTGCTGGTCCACGGCGGGGGCAAGGCCATCGGAGAACAGCTGGACCGGATGGGCATCCCCAGCCGCTTCGTGGAGGGCTACCGCGTGACCGACGAGGCCGTCCTCACCGCTGCCGAGCAGGTGCTCTCCGCCCAGGTGAACAAGGCGGTGGTATCCGCCCTCACCGCCCTGGGCGTGCGGGCGGTGGGCCTGTCGGGCAAGGACGGCTCTCTGCTCACCGCCAAGGTCAAGGACCCGGCCCTGGGGCTGGTGGGGGAGATCGTCCGGGTGGATACTGATCTGCTCATCACCCTGCTCACCGCCGGTTACCTGCCCGTCATCTCCCCCATCGCCGGTGGGGACGGCCCGGGCTACAACTGCAACGCCGACGACGCCGCCCGCTCCATCGCGGAGGCCCTGGGGGCGTCGGTGCTCACCTACCTGACTGACACCGACGGAGTACTGGTGGACAGCCACAATGCCGCCACCGTCATCCCCCACATGACCCTGGACCGGGGGCGGGAGCTGCTGGACAGCGGCCTGATCGCCGGCGGCATGGCCCCCAAGGTGCGCAACTGCCTGCGGGCGGTGGAGCGTGGGGTGGGCCGTGTGGTCATCCTCAACGGCACCGTGGAGCATGCCCTGCTCCTGGAGGCCATTTCCCAAAAATCCCTGGGCACTACCATTACAAAGGACTGATTTTTTGATCGAGACCAAGACCCTTCCCAACGGCGTGCGCATCCTTCTGGAACCCATGGAGGGGATGCGCTCGGCCGCCCTGGGCATCTGGGTGGGGGCCGGCTCCCGCCATGAGGCGGCGGGGGAGAACGGCGCCGCCCACTTTATCGAGCACATGACCTTCAAGGGCACTCACACCCGCACCGCCGCCGACATCGCCATGGAGATGGACGCCATCGGCGGACAGGTGAATGCCTTCACCACCAAGGAGCACACCTGTTTCTACGTGCGCGCCCTGGACGCCCACCTGGAGCAGGCGGCCGACGTGCTGTGCGACATGTTCTTCTCCTCCGCCTTCCGGCAGGAGGATGTGGATACGGAGCGGGGGGTCATCCTGGAGGAGATCGGCATGTATGCCGACAATCCCGAGGATCTGTGCGCCGAGCGCCTGGCGGCGGCGGTATACAAGGGCAGCTCTCTGGCCCGGCCCATCCTGGGCCGGCCGGCCACCCTGACCAGGATGACGGGGGAATCCCTGCGCGCCTGGCGGGATGCCCACTATCGCCCCCAGGAGACCGTGGTTGCCCTGGCGGGCAGCTTCTCCCCCCAGGTGTGCCGGGCCCTGACCGACCGCTTTGCCGCCCTGCCTTCCGTGCCCGTCCGGCGGGAAAAGAAGGCGGCCTACCATCCCGCGTTCACCCTCAAGCGTAAGGCCACCGAGCAAAACCACATCACCCTGGCCTTTCCCGGCCTGCCCTACGGGGA
>CALWWS010000246.1 GCA_944385305.1 uncultured Oscillospiraceae bacterium
TCCTCGTCCCGCTCAATCTCAGGGATGACCTTGATCCCCTTCTTCTCATCCACCCCGCCGTTGATGGCGTAGAGCAGGCTCTTGGCCAGGTTGGCCCGGGCGCCGAAGAACTGCATCTGCTTGCCCACCGCCATGGCGGACACGCAGCAGGCGATGCAGTAGTCGTCCCCGTACATGGGGCGCATGAGCTCGTCGCTCTCATACTGGATGGAGTCGGTCTGAATGCTCATGTCCGCGCAGTAGCGCTTAAAGCCGGCGGGCAAGTCCTTGCTCCACAGTACGGTGAGGTTGGGCTCGGGGGCGGTGCCCAGGTTGGTGAGGGTGTGGAGGTAGCGGAAGGAGCTCTTGGTCACCAGGGTGCGGCCATCTACCCCCATGCCGCCGATGGACTCGGTGACCCAGGTGGGGTCGCCGCCGAAGAGGTCGTTGTACTCCGGGGTGCGCAGGTGGCGCACCAGGCGCAGCTTGATGACGAACTGGTCGATGAGCTCCTGAGCCCCCTGCTCGTCCAGCACCCCCTGCTCCAGATCCCGCTGGATGTAGATGTCCAGGAAGGTGGAGGTGCGGCCCAGGGAGGTGGCCGCGCCGTTGTTCTCCTTGATGCCCGCCAGGTAGGCCAGGTAGAGCCACTGCACCGCCTCGTGGGCGTTCTCCGCCGGGCGGGTGATGTCGCAGCCGTAGCGGGCGGCCATGGCGGCCATCTGCTCCAGGGCCCGGATCTGCATGCGCACCTCCTCCCGCAGGCGGATGCGCTCGTCGGTCATGGGGCCGTCCAGCATGTCCAGATCCTTTTCCTTCTCCTCGATGAGAAAGTCAGTGCCGTACAGGGGGACCCGGCGGTAGTCTCCCACAATCCGGCCCCGACCGTAGGCGTCAGGCAGGCCGGTGAGCAGCCCCGCCGAGCGGGCCAGGCGGGTGCGCCTGGGGTAGGCGTCGAACACGCCCTCGTTGTGGGTCTTGCGGTAGAGGCGGAAGTGGCGCTCAATCTCCGGGTTGAGGCGGTAGCCGTACTGCTCCAGGGCGGAGGTGGCGTTGCGGATGCCGCCGAAGGGGTTGACAATGCGCTTGAGAGGGGCGTCGGTCTGAAGACCCACAATTACCTCGTTCTCCCGGTCGATGTAGCCGGGGGCGAAGTTGTCGATGCCGGAGACCGCATCAGTCTCCACGTCAATGATGCCTTTGTGCACCTCCTCGATGATCAGCGCCTCCGCCTTCTCCCACACCTTGGCGGTCTTGGGGGAGATGGGGGCCAGGAAGGAGGCGTCCCCCTGGTAGGGGGTATAGTTCTTCTGGATGAAGTTGCGCACGTTCACCAGATGGCGCCACTCGCCGGTGCGAAATCCTCTCCACGCGGTGCAGTTTACGTCAATGCTCATTGCAGTCCGTCTCCTTTCTGTCCGTTCCCTGTGCCGCCCCGGGGCAGCACACCTCATTCAATCTCCTGTTCCACGCCGCCAGCTCCTCTCCCCGGATGGGGGGCACCCCCTCCAGGGGATAGGCAATTCCCAAAGCCGCGTACTTGTGCACCCCCAGGGTATGGTAGGGCAACAGCTCCACCCGCTGGATATGCTGGAGGGTGCGCAGATACTCCTCCAGTCCAGCCAGGTGCTCCTCCCCGTCGGTGAGGCCGGGCACCACCACGTGGCGAATCCACAGGGGGACGGCCATGTCCTGGGCCGCCGCCACAAAGCGCTGGAACTCCTCCGGTCCCCGGCCGGTGACCTGCCGCCAACCCTTCGGGGTGTAATGCTTCACATCCAGCAGCACCAGATCGGTGCTGGCCAGGATAGCCTCGTACTCCCCCAGCCCGCAGCCTGCCGTGTCCAGACAGGTGTGGATGCCCGCCCTGCGGCACAGCGCCAGGGTCTGGGCGAGGAAATCAGGCTGGAGCAGAGGCTCCCCCCCGGAGAAGGTGACGCCCCCCTTCTCCCCGTAGTAGGGCCGGAATCGTTCCAGGCGGCGGAGCACCTGCTCCGGCGTGATGTACTGGGCCTGTTCCCTCTCCACGGCCCAGGTATCTGGGTTGTGGCAGTAGCAGCAGCGCAGAGCGCATCCCTGCAGAAAAAACACCGTGCGGATGCCGGGGCCGTCCACCAGGCCCATGGACTCCACCGAGTGAATGCGTCCCGCCGTCATGTGCTCTTCCTCCCCCCTTACCACGAAAAAAAGCCGGCAGTCCGGGCGTAATCGCCCAGACGGCCGGCTTTCAAAACATCATACTCCATGTGGTATGCTCCACATCATCCGTCAGTCATATGATGTTTTACTTATAGCATACCCCCCGGTTTTTGTCAAGCGGGTTTCTCCTTTTTTCGCTCCGGTAAAAAAGCGGGGCGCTCCGTCTGGAGCGCCCCGCTTCGTTTGAGCGGGTTACTTCACAAAGGCGTTGCAGAAGTTCATCAGGATCTGGGCCACCTCGGCCCGGGTGGCGGTGCCGGTGGGGTCAAGCAGGCCGTTCCCCTTGCCGGAGAGCACTCCGTTGCCCACCGCCCACTCCATGGCGGTCTTGGCCCAGTCGGACACCGTGTCCCCGTCGGTGAAGGCGGAGAGATCCCCCTTCTCCACCGAGATGTACTCCTTG
>CALWWS010000247.1 GCA_944385305.1 uncultured Oscillospiraceae bacterium
GGCCCGGAGGCCCCCGCCGGAGGGGAGCCCCTCCCGGGGGAGGAGGCCCTTGTCCCCGCCGGGGCGGGCCGCGTTTCCCCACGGGATACCCCGGCCCCGGCGGCGGGACGGGACACAGGACGCTATCCCCCCGCCGGGGGGAGGAAAAGCCCCGGGAGGCCGGGGCGGTACGGTTTGCAGGAGGCGAGCTGGGAGATGGAGAAGAGACAGACATGCCCCGCCGGAGGGCTTGACGTGGACGGGGTGCTCCGGGAGCTGGAGCGGCGGCTGGAGCAGGAGCTGGCCGCCGGGGCGGAGGGGGTGTACCGGTGAGTACGCAGGACTACTCCCTCACCCTGGATCTGGGGGACGCCAGCCTGACCCTGCCCGTGCTGCCCGAGCGGCTCACCGTCTCCGCCGCCGGGCGCAGCCGGGTGCTGGAGGTGCTGGAGCTGGGGGAGGTGCTCGCCCTGCGTCCCCCGGGGCTGTGCACCCTGAGCTGGGAGAGCTTCTTCCCCAGGGACGCCTCCCCCTGTACCGGCGGGCTCCCCCCCGCCCTCTCCCCCCAGAGGGCGGTGCAGGCCCTGGTGCTGGCCTGGAAGGAGGCCAAGCCGGTGGAGGTGCGCCTCACCGGGGCCAACCTGGGGGTGAACGGCCCCTTCGGCATCGAGGAGTTTACCTACGAGGAGCGGTGGGGGGCCCCGGGGGATCTTTGGTACGCCATCACCCTGAGGCAGTGGGTGGATTGCAGCCCCCGGCGGCTGGCCCTGGACGGGCTGGGGACGGGGGCGGACGGCACCCTCACCGCCTGGGAGCAGGCGGGGGACCGCACCGGGGAGCCAGCCCGGCCGGGGAGCTACACGGTGGTGAAGGGGGACTGCCTGTGGACCATCGCCAAGCGCTTTTACGGCAGCGGGGAGAGCTGGCGCACCCTCTATGAGGCCAACCGGGCCGTGGTGGGGGCAAACCCCAATCTTATCTATCCGGGGCAGGTGCTGACCATTCCATGAGAGTACTCTATCAGAACAGCGAGACCGGGGAGCTCTTCGACCTCACCCGGCGGGTGACGGGCTGCCGGTGGGAGACCCGGCTCACCGGCAGCCCCGGGCGGGTGGAGCTGGCCGTGCTGCGGGACGGGAGCCTGAGCTGGAGCCCGGGGGGCGTGGTGCAGGTGTACGGGGAGGAGAACGAGGGCCTGTTTCACGGCTACCTCTTTTCCGCCGCCGCCGGGGAGGGGGAGGAGGTCTCCCTCACCGCCTACGACCAGCTGCGCTACCTGAAAAACAAGGACACCTACGTCTTTACCGGCCTGCGGGCCGACCAGATTGCCGGGCGCATCGCCGCCGACTTCCGGCTGAGCACCGGGGCGCTGGAGAACACGGGCTACGTGATCCCCAGCCTGGTGGCCGACGGGGAGAGCCTGCTGGACATCATCCTGGGGGCCCTGGAGACTACCCTGGATCAGACGGGAAAGCGGTTTTTCCTGTGGGACGACTTCGGCAGGCTGCGCCTCTCCGCCGCCCCGGCGGCGGGAGGCAGCCCCGTGGTGCTGGGGGAGGGCAGCCTGCTCACCGGCTACACCCACACCGTGGAGATTGACACGGACAGCTGCAACACGGTGAAGCTGGTGCGGGAGGAGAAGGACAGCGCCAGCCGGGCCGTGTGGTACGGCCAGAACGCCCAGGCGGCGGCGCGCTGGGGGGTGCTCCAGCACTGGCGGCAGGTGGACGACGCCCTCAACGCCGCCCAGCTGGCCCAGCTGGGACAGGCCCTGCTGGGGCAGCTTTGCCGGGAGGGGCGCACCCTCACCCTCACCGCCCTGGGGGACACCGGGGTGCGGGCGGGGAGCGGAGTGTACCTCTCCCTGGCCCGGGAGGGCCTGGAGGGGCTGGCCCTGGTGGAGCGGGCGGTACACGATCTCAGGGAGGGGACCATGGAGCTGAAAGTGAGGCTGACGTGATGGTGGAGCTCATTCGCCGCATTGCCGCCCAGGCCGGACAGGGGCAGGCCCCCGCCCGGCTCCTGTTCGCCGCCGTCACCGTCCCCGCCCCCCTCACCCTGCTGGTGGACAGCCGGTTCGAGCTCTCCGGGGAGGCCCTGGTGGTGCCCCTGGAGTACCGGAACACCGCCTGGCGGGCGGGGGATCGGGTGGTTCTGCTGCGGGATCACGGGGGACAGCAATTTTATCTGTTGGGGAGGATGTAAGATGACGCCTATGACGCAAAACGCCCTGGCCGCCGCGCCGGTGCGCACGGTGGCCCGGGCCGACCAGCCGGGACGCACCTGGCGGGTGGACTGGCAGGAGGGGCGGCTGGGGGAGTGGATTGACGGCAGGCAGGCCGCCGCCCAGGCCGCGGAGAAGATCCTGCGCACCCCCCGCTTCGCCCACCTCATCTACTCCTGGGGGTACGGCCAGGAGCTGGACGGCCTCATCGGCCAGCCCCTGGAGACGGTGGAGGCCGCCCTGCCCCGGCTGCTGCGGGAGGCCCTCACCTGGGACGAGCGGATCACCGGGGTGGAGAATGTGGAGCTCACCCCCCTGGGCCGGGGGGCGGTGCAGGTCACCTGCACGGTGAACACCGTGTTCGGCCCGGTGGAGAAGGAGGTGGTGCTGGGTGGCTGAGGATCACAGCTATGAGGCCATCCTGCGCCGCTGCCTGGCCGAGGCCCCGGCGGAGGTGGACAGGCGGGAGGGCTCTTTGCTCTACGACGCCCTGGCCCCCGCCTGCGCCCGGCTGGCGGCGCTCTACACCGAGCTGGACACCATGCTGGACCGGGCCTTCCCCGACACCGCCGCGGGGGAGGATCTGGACCGGAAGTGCGCCGAGCGGGGCATCGCCCGTCTGGAAGCCGCCCCGGCGGTGCGCCGGGGGTACTTCACCGGGGCCACGCCCCCCCTGGGGGCCCGGTTCTCCGGAGGGGATCTCAACTTCGCCGTCACCCTGGACGAGGGGGAGGGGGCCTGCCAGCTCACCGCCGAGACGGCGGGGGCGGCGGGCAACAGCTGGTTTGGCACCCTGCTGCCCATCGACCACATCGCCGGCCTCACCGCCGCCCGGCTGGGGGAGGTGCTGGTGCCCGGCGAGGATGAAGAGGACGACGAGAGCCTGCGGGGGCGCTACTTTGACTCCTTTGAGGAGCAGGCCTTCGGGGGCAACGCCGCCGACTACCGCGCCCGGGTGGGAGAGCTGGACGGGGTGGGCGGCGTGAAGGCCGCGCGCACCCCCGCCGGGGGCGGCACGGTGGGGGTGTGCATCCTGGGGGCCGACTGGGCGCCCCCCTCCCCCGAGCTGGTGGAGCAGGTGCAGCAGGCCCTGGACCCGGGGGAGAATCCGGGAGCCGGGGTGGGGCTGGCCCCCATCGGCCACACCGTCACCGTCACCGGGGCCCGGGGGGTGACGGTGGACGTGGCCTTCACCCTCACCCTGGCCCCCAACGTGACCTGGGCCGACGTGGAGCAGGCGGTGGGGGAGGCCGTGGGGGCCTACTTCACCGACCTTGCCCGGAGCTGGGCGGCGAGCGACTGCCTCACCGTGCGCATCAGCCAGGTGGAGACCAGGGTGCTGGACGTGGCCGGCGTGGTGGACGTGGAGGGCACCACCCTCAACGGCCAGGCGGCCAACCTGGTGCTGGAGGGGGATGAGGTGCCCCTGCCGGGGGAGGTGAGCCATGGAGCTGCTTGATCTGTGGCCTGAGTTCCTCCGGGAGATCCGGGAGTTTGCCGCCCTGGCCCAGGCCCAGCAGGGGGAGATGGACACAGCGGAGCAGACGGTGCGCGCCGCCCCGGACGACTTCTTCGCCGCCACCCTGTCCCCGGCGGGGGCGGGGCGGTGGGAGGCCATGCTGGGCCTGCCGGTGCGCACCCAGGAGGATCTGGAGCAGCGGCGCTTCCGCATCCTCTCCAAGTGGGCCGAGCAGCGGCCCTTTACCCTGCCCCGGCTGCGCCAGCTGCTGGACACCCTGTGCGGCCAGGGCGGGGCCACGGCGGCGGCGGAGGGGTACAAGCTCACCGTGAAGGTGGCCCTCACCGCCAAGGCCAGCTTTGACGACGTGGGGGAGCTGCTGAAGCGGGTGGTGCCCCTGAACCTGGGGATTTCCCTCTCCCTGCTCTACAACCGCCACAGCCTGCTGTCGGGGTACACCCACGCCCGGCTGGCGGAGTACACCCACGAACAACTGCGAAGCGAGGTGCTTTCAAGTGGCCAGTGAGACCACCTATTATAACCTGAAAAAGCCGGCCCCGGAGGACTTCTACACCGTGGCCGACCACAACGGCAACATGGACGCCCTGGACGCCGCCCTCCACGGCCTGGAGACGGGCAAGGCGGCGGCGGAGCACACCCACGCCCCCGCCGACCTGGGGGCCGCCGCCGCCTCCCACACCCACGCCGCGGGGGAGATTACCTCCGGGGTGCTCCCCGTGGCCAACGGAGGCACCGGGGCAAATTCCGCCGCCGGGGCCCGCCCAAACCTGGGGGCGGCGGCGGCGGAGCACGACCACGCCGCCGGGGACATCACCAGCGGCACCCTCCCCGTGGCCCGGGGCGGCACCGGGCTGACCAGCGCCCCCTCGGTGCTGGTCAATCTGGCCTCCACCACGGCGGCGGGCATCCTCTCCGCCTCCCCCCGGCCCGGGGTCACCGGTACCCTGCCGGTCAACCGGGGGGGCACCGGCAAGGCATCCTGGACGGCCAACCGGCTCATCTACCCCAGCGGCTCCGCCACCCTGGCCCAGCTGGCCTTCCCCGCCGGGAGCGGCTACTTCCTGCGGCAGAACGCCAGCGGGGCCCCCTACTGGAGCTCCCCCGCCCAGGCCCTCTCCGCCCTGGGGGCGCTGCGGCTGCAGATTT
>CALWWS010000248.1 GCA_944385305.1 uncultured Oscillospiraceae bacterium
GAAGCATTGCCACAGCAAGGAATGCTCCCCACAGACGCCTGCTTGTTTTCTTCATGGATTCTCTCCTCCTCTAGTGTTGTATGTATATAAAACAGGGCGCGCACCTGGCAGGCCGCCGGACGCCCCGTCTGTATTTGTTTTCCCGCTTTCTATAAAACAAAAATTTCAAATTGACAACAATTGTGCCAACTCAGTTTACCATTTTATTGGAAAAAATGCAATACTCTTGTGGCCTTTTGCGGTAACTTTCTGAATGTACACTGAAAAGGCGGAGCACCCCCACGGGCTTTCCGCCGTCCCAGTCCGCCTGGGTGCTCACTATAAAAAGCAGCTCCCTTGACAACATTGTGTTTCAACATTATAATATCATTAGGCGATATCACAACGCGATATCGCGTTCAGAGGAGAGGAGGGGACTGTGTGGGCGACAAGCTGCGGGGACAGCTCACCGAGTCCATGTTCTACGTGCTCATGGCCTTTCTCCGGCGGGACATGTGCGGCACTGACGTGGCGGAATTTGTGGAGCGGCGCACGGGAGGGCGGCTGCACATGGGGCCGGGCACCCTGTACACCCTTCTGGCCAAGTTTCAGGAGGAGGGGCTGCTGCGGGAGACCCAGGTGGAGGGACGCAAGCGTACCTACCACCTCACTGAGAAGGGGCGGCGCGCCTACCGGGAGGAGCTGGAGCGGCTGCGCCGCTGCCTGTCCGACGGAGAGGAGGAGTGGAACAGTCTATGAGAACCTGGAGAATCATTCCCACCGGCGCCTTTGACATTCCGGCCCTGGAGAGCTGGCTGGAGCGCATGGCGGCCCGGGGGCTCTTTTTCCGGGAGACCCTGGGGCTCTTTGCCCTGTTTTCTCCCGGCGCGCCGGAGCAGGTGCGCATTCATCTGGAGCCTACCGCCGGGCCGGGCGACCGGGAGGACGGGGAGCTGCGCGCGCTCTATGAGCAGGCGGGCTGGCGCTTTCTGGGGCTGTGGGGGTATCACTTCCACGTCTTTGCCAGCGCGGATCCGGAGGCCCAGGCCCACACCGACCGGGAGGCCCTGGACTACTCCCTCCGCCGCTTTTTAAAGGGCAGGCTCCTGGGGGGCGCGGGGCTGGCGGTGTGCAATTTTCTGCTGCTGAGGCTGTACTGGAACAGTATCCACAGCCTGACGGCCGCGGATTTCCGGTATTTCCCCTTTATCTCCATGAGCAGCCCCGGCTTCTTCCCCTTCCTGCTGGCCGCCGTGGGCTTTTTCCTGCTGGATCTCGCCTATCTCACCGGCCTGGTGCGTCTGATCCGCTACCGGGCCACGGCTGCCCGGCCCCGCCGGGGCGGGCGCTGTCCCCCCATCGGCTTTCTCCGGGCGGCGGGCGCGGTGGTTCTGCTCCCCGTGCTGTTCAACACCGCCTTTTTGTTCCTGGGGCTGGACTACAAACCCTATCCCCTGGAGGGTTCCGGCTTTGTCACTCTGACGGAAATTGAGGGGGATGGGCTCCCCCTGTCGGGGGACTCCCTTTATAACATGGATTATATCTCCCACAGCGACACTCCCCTCTCCCGGGAGAGCTGGTATTTCCAGCAGTACGCCTCCTTCCCCCAGCACGGGGAGGGCATCCCCGACGATCTGCCCCGGCTGGAGATCACCGTCCAGCGCTACCTCCTCCCCGGCTTCGCCGCCGGAGTCACAAAGGAGTACACCCACAACTTTTACTACGGCCTGGGGGACGGCTATCAGTCGCTCTCCCCTGCCGGTGAATTTGATGAGATCTGGCACTCCCGCGGGGAACGGGGCATGGTGCTCCTCCTGCGCCGGGACAACACGGTAATGCGGGCGGAATATGTGGGGGAGCAAAATCTGCTGGACCACCTGGACGGCTTTGGGCGCATGTTTGAAAGCCTATAATCTATAATATTTTAAATAAAGAGAGGCACGCTTTTTTGCGTGCCTCTCTCTTGCAGATGCGGCGTACCCCTTGCGGGTGCTTCGCCCGAGCATTTTAAAAGTCCCAGGATTCCATAAAAATAACCACACCTGACGGTGTGGTTACTTTTATGGAGGCGACACCCAGACTCGAACTGGGGGTGGAGCTTTTGCAGAGCTCTGCCTTACCACTTGGCTATGTCGCCCTATGGACAGCGGGCACGGCTTGGCTCCCGCTGTCGTTTTTGGAGCAGGTGACGAGGCTCGAACTCGCTACCTCCACCTTGGCAAGGTGGCGCTCTACCAGATGAGCTACACCTGCGTATCAGCATCCTATGCGGGCTGACCGCAATTGATACACGCGGGGAAAAATAAGGGCTTCTCCGGAGGATACCTGGAGTATCCTCCGGAGAAGTGGTGCCTCCGGCCGGAATCGAACCAGCGACACGGGGATTTTCAGTCCCCTGCTCTACCAACTGAGCTACAGAGGCAAATGGCGACTCGGAAGGGACTTGAACCCTCGACCTCCGGCGTGACAGGCCGGCGTTCTAACCAACTGAACTACCGAGCCAGACGGTAGGGGGTTGAGAGAACCGCTTTGCGGCTGGTGGGAACAACAGGGCTCGAACCTGTGACATCATGCTTGTAAGGCATGCGCTCTCCCAGCTGAGCTATGCTCCCTCATTCGCGCTTTCAGTGAAGCAGCGAAGGTTATTATACTAAAACCCCTTCCGATTGTCAACCACTAAATCCATCTTTTTCTGATTTTTCTCAAAGACCCGCCAAAAGGGCCTCCAGCTCCTCTTTGGAGTAGGTGTACACCTTGTCGCAGAACTGGCAGGTGAGCTCCGCCCGGCCCTGCTCCCGGATGAGGGACTCCAGCTCCTCCCGGCCCATGCTGATGAGGGCGCGGGTCACCCGCTCCCGGCTGCAGTAGCAGCGGTACTCCACCGGCTCCTGAGAGAGCACCTCCAGCTCAAACTCGGAGAGCACCTGCTCCACCAGCTCCCGGGCGCTCTTCCCGCTGCGCAGGGCCTCGGTCACCGGGCCAACCTTCTCAATGCCCCGCTCAATGGCGCTGATGGCCGCCTCGTCCGCTCCGGGAAGCAGCTGGATGAGATAGCCCCCGGCGCAGGCCACCGACTGGTCCACGTCCACCAGCACTCCCAGGGCGCAGGCGGTGGGGATCTGCTCGCTCTCGGCAAAGTAGGAGGTAATATCCTCCGCAATCTCCCCGGAGACCAGGGGGACGGTGCCCACGTAGGGCTCCTTCATCTGCATGTCCTTGATCACCGTCAGGGAGCCGGGCAGGCCCACAGCGCTGCCCACATCCAGCTTGGCAGGGCCCTTGAGGGGCAGCTCCACCGCCGGATTGACCACATAGCCCCGGGCGTTGCCCCCGCTGTCCGACACCGCGGTGATTCCGCCCAGAGGACCCTCCCCCTTGATGCGCAGGGTGACCGAGCCGTTCTCCTCCTTGAGCTGGTTGCCCATCATGGAGCAGGCCATGAGGGCCCGCCCCAGGGCGGCGGTGGCTACGGGCAGGGTTTTGTGGATCTGCCGGGCCCGCTCCACCATACCGGCGGCGGTGATGGCCGAGGCCTTTACCGCCGCATTCTTTGCCAAAACGCGAATGATCTCATCCGCCATGTCACTTGAATTCCTTTCTCGCCGCGTAGAATACCCGGCCCTCCCCGGGCCGGGGGGCGCGCAGCTTCAGCTCCCCGTAGCGCCGGATCTGCCTAAAGCCCGCCCGGCGCAGCATGTCCAGCAGCTCCTCGTCCCGGTAGTCAAACTCCTCATGCTCCTCCTGCCGGCGGCTCCAGCGGCCGTCCGCCTCCCGCAGGAAGATATCCATCCCGTAGGTGCACACCCGCCGCCGGGGGGCGTACTCCGCCCGCCAGACGCAGTAGGCGTCCTCCCCCTCGTCCAGGAAGATCTGCCCGTCCAGCCCCATCAGCTTCTCCGGGGTGTTTACATCGAAGAGAAACAGTCCCCCGGGCATGAGAAACAGGTGCACCCGCTGGAAGGCCCGGGCCAGATCCCGGGGGCGGGTCACATAGTTGACGCTGTCCAGGCAGCACACGCAGGCGTCGATGGTGCCGTAGAGATCCAGCTGCTCCATGGACTGGTGGAGAAAGATGGGCTTCTCCCCCTCCACATCCCGGCACTTCTCCGAGGCCAGGGCCAGCATCTCCTCCGAGCAGTCGGCCCCGATCATCTCGTAGCCCCGGCGGGCCAGTTCCAGCGTCAGACTGCCCGTGCCGCAGGCCAGATCCAGCACGGTGCGGATGGGAATGGAGGCGCGGGCAAAGTGCTTTTCCACATAGTCCGCCCAGCGGGGGGAGTCCACGTCGGCGGTAAACTGGTCGTAGCACGCCGCCAGATACTCATACGCCATGCCCGCCCAGCCTCTCCTTCACCCGGGGCAGCACCGCCCGGTAGCCGTCCGCCCCGTACTGCAAAGCCCGGTTGACCCGGCTGATGGTGGCGCTGGAGGCCCCGGTGCGCTCCAGAATGTCGTTGTAGATCATGCCCTCGGACAGGAGCATGGCCACCTCCATGCGCTGCTCCATGGCCCGCAGCTCTGCCACGGTACACAGATCGGAGAGGAAGCGCCGGCACTCCTCCAGATTCTCCAGGGAGAGAATCGCCTGATACAGGGCCTCATCCCGCCCCGGCTTCTCGTTTTTCGTCATGGCCGCGCCCGTCCCTCCCGTCATTTTTCCCGGAAACACAACTTATATTTTACCAAAGTGAAGTATGAAAGTAAACCCAATTTTTCACCGATTTTGCCCCGCGGCATAGGCTGGAGAGAGAAACCGGAAGGGAGGCGCTGCGTATGACCCACAGCCCGACGGCCCCGCGGCCTGTGCAGATTGAGGAGGGGGTGCACAGACAGACCCTGGCCTGGGAGGGGGAACCGGCGCTGGAGCTGGAGCTGCGCTGGCCCAGGCTGCCCGAGCAGACCCCGGCTCTGCGGCGGATCAACCGCTATTACCGGAAGACGGTGCAGCAGTGGCGGGAGCGCTGGCAGACCGACCTGCTCCGGCAGGCCGGGGTGTCCCTCCAGGCCGCCCGGCAGGCCAGCCGCCCCTTCACCCCCTGGCGGGCGGAGCTGACCTGGCGCGTCACCTGGCAGGGGGACGGCCTGCTCAGCCTGTACGCCGACGCGGTGGAGCAGACCCCCGGCCGGCGGCCCTTCACTGTGCGCCGGGGGGACACCTGGGAGCTCGCCTCGGGCACCCCCTGCACCCTGCCCTCCCTCTTTCCGCCCCATACCCTCTGGCGGCGGCAGATCCTGGCGGCGGTAGAGAAACAGATCCGCGCCGCCCTGGCCGCCGGGGAGAGCAGCTTTTATGAGGGGTGGGAAAAGCGCCTGGCCACCTGCTTTGACCCGGATCGCTTTTACCTTACAGAGGATCAAATCTGCGTCTTTTATCCCCTCTTCTCCATCGCCCCCTTTGCCGAGGGGATCCCCTGCTTCTCCCTCCCCCGCCCTGACCGCCCGGCGGGGGAAATAGCAAAAAGAACAGATAAAAATTTGGAAAAGAAATCATTTTAATTTCAAAAAATGTAAAATATTTTCTTGCAAGGGGGAGGCCAATCGGATATAATATCCGCGTCCGTGGGAAAAGGCCAATGCGCGAATCCCCGCGGCAGGAGGCAACTATATGGTCAAAGCGATTGTGGGCGCCAACTGGGGCGACGAGGGCAAGGGCAAGATCACTGATCTGCTGGCCGAGCACTCCGACGTGGTCATCCGCTTCCAGGGCGGCGCCAATGCGGGCCATACCATCATCTGTGACTACGGCAAGTTCGCCCTGCACCAGCTCCCCTCCGGGGTGTTCTACCCCCACACCACCAACATCATCGGCAACGGCGTAGCTCTGGACGTGCCCAAGCTGCTGGCCGAGCTGAAGAGCCTGGCCGACGGCGGTGTGCCCGCCCCCCATCTCATCGTCTCGGAGCGCACCCAGCTGCTCATGCCCTACCACGTGCTGCTGGACGGCTATGAGGAGGAGCGGCTGGCGGGCAAGGCCTTCGGCTCCACCAAGTCGGGCATTGCCCCCTTCTACTCCGACAAGTACGCCAAGCTGGGGGTGCAGGTGGCCGACCTGTGGAACGAGGAGCGGCTGCTGGAGCATCTCCAGGCGGTGTGCCAGCTGAAAAACGTGCTCATGGAGCACCTCTACCACAAGCCCCTGCTGGACCCCCAGGCCCTGTTCGACCAGCTCATGGGCTACCGCAAGGCCCTGGAGCCCTATGTGGGGGACGCCCTGGGCTTTGTCCATCAGGCCCTCAGGGAAAACAAGACCATCCTGCTGGAGGGCCAGCTGGGCTCCATGAAGGACCCCGACTTCGGCATCTACCCCTTCACCACCTCCTCCCACACCCTGGCCGGCTTCGGCACCGTGGGGGGCGGCATTCCCGCCACCGCCGTCACCGACGTGGTGACGGTGACCAAGGCCTACTCCTCCGCCGTGGGCGCGGGCGCCTTTGTCAGCGAGCTGTTCGGCGATGAGGCCGAGGAGCTGCGCCGCCGTGGGGGCGACGCCGGAGAGTACGGCGCCACCACCGGCCGGCCCCGCCGGGTGGGCTGGTTCGACGCGGTGGCCACCCGTTACGGCTGCATGGTGCAGGGCGCCACCGAGGTGGTACTTACCGCCATCGACTGCCTGGGCTACCTGGACGAGATCAAGGTGTGCACCGGCTACGAGGTGGACGGGACTGTCACCCGGGACTTCCCCGTCCCCGCCAAGCTGGATCGGGCCAAGCCGGTGTACGAGACCCTGCCCGGCTGGAAGTGCGACATCCGTGGAATTACCGATTACGACAAGCTGCCCGTCCAGGCAAAAAACTATGTGGACTTCCTGGAGGCCCAGATCGGCGTGCCCATCAAGACGGTGTCCACCGGCCCCAAGCGCCACGAGATCGCCCTGCGCAAGTGACCTGTTTCGCCCCGCTTTTTCACAAAGCGGGGCGATTCTTTTTCCCGCCGGGCGGTGCAAAAGAATCGTTCACAAATTGTTCACAGCCAGTTAGAAAACTGTCCATCATTTCCCATGAAAAGCTGGTAAGATAATCATGTCAGGATACCAGAGACATCATTCAAATCTCCTCTCTCCCCTCTCTTTATCCCAGTGCTATGACCCACTGCTCCTCTGCTGGGCGGCATCCGCTCCCAGCGGAGGAGCAGACCAAAAACTCCCGCGCCTCCCTTTCGGAGGCGCGTTTTTTGCGTCCGGAGGTATATTGGAAGTTCCTTCCGGCCATACTGGAGGCGAGGTGATTGCCATGGCCTATGTTGACCCATCCATCCGGGGTAAATTTGACTCTATGCCCCCCGACCTGCAGGAGCACATTCTGAAAATGGACGTGCGTCTGGAGAGCATGTCCGACCTGATGGCCTGCCTGGAGCAAATTGTGGGCAGGCAGGAGCGCCCCCGCTGACCCTCTCCCCCGGCCTGTATGAAATTTTTTCTCTCCAAGGCCCATTTTTCTCTTGCATTCTCTGTCAAACTGTGCTAGTATAATTAAGCTGTCAACGGGGCCAAGCCCTGGCAGGCAGTATGCGGCTGTAGCTCAGTTGGATAGAGTGTTTGGCTACGAACCAAAAGGTCGGGGGTTCGAATCCCTTCAGCCGTACCACGTCGGAGCAAGCGATTATCGCTTGCTCCGATTTGTTTTATCAGTCAGCGCGCACTCATGGGCAGCCGTTGACAGGGACGGGGGCGCTGGGTATAATGTACATATACCCCTACTGGTATGGAGGTCTGCCATGAGACAGTGTATGGATACGGAAAATCTGCACCGACGCCTGCGGAAGATCATCGGCCAGGTACAGGCCATCGACCGGATGGTGGAGGAGGACGTGCCCTGCGAGGACGTGCTGGCCCAGATCAACGCGGCCAAGTCCGCCCTCCACCGGGCGGGCCAGGTGGTGCTGGAGGGCCACATCAGGCACTGCGTGCGCGACGGCATTGAGCACGGGGACGCGGACAAGACCATTGAGAGCTTCACCAAGGCGGTGGAGCGCTTCGCCAACATGTAGCACGGGGGCGGCCAAGTTGGCCGCCTCTTATTTTTCGCCTTGACAAACCTATACCCCCATAGGTATAATATACCCATACCCCCATAGGGATATGAGGAGGCATTGTTATGGGTCGGGCAATGGAGAAGCTGGAGGCGCTTCTGGCGCTGGGCGGCGTGAAAAAGGACATTGTGTTTCTGGTTGTCTCGGGGGCTGCTCTGCTGGGCAGCCTGCTGGGCTGGCGCCCTCTTCCCTTTGATCTGGCCTGGGCGGCCATTCTTCTGTGCGGCGTACCCATCATTCTGGAGGCGGTGGTGGGGCTGGTCACCGCCTTCGACATCAAGGCGGACGTGCTGGTCTCCCTGGCCCTTATCGCCTCGGTGTGCATCGGGGAGCACTTCGCCGCCGGGGAGGTGGCCGTTATCATGCAGCTGGGCGCTCTGCTGGAGGACTGCACCGTGGCCCGGGCCCGGGCGGGGATTGAGCGTCTGGTACGCCTCACCCCCCAGACGGCCCGGGTGCGCCGGGACGGGGTGGAGACTGTGATCCCCGCCGACCAGGTGGTGGTGGGGGACGTCCTCTCCGTCCTCCCCGGGGAGAGCATCCCGGTGGACGGGGTGATCCTGTCCGGGGAGACCTCGGTGAACCAGGCGGTGATGACCGGGGAGTCCCTGCCGGTGGACAAGGGGCCGGGAGACCCGGTTTCCAGCGGCACGGTCAACCAGTTCGGCGCCTTCACCATGCGGGCCGCCCGGGTGGGAGAGGACAGCTCCATCCAGCGGATGATCCGGCTGGTGCAGTCGGCGGACGCGGGCAAGGCGAAGATTGTGGGGCTGGCCGACCGGTGGGCCACCTGGATTGTGGTTATCGCCCTGGGCGCGGCCGCTCTCACCTGGCTGTTCACCGGGGAGATCATCCGTGCAGTCACCATTCTGGTGGTGTTCTGCCCCTGCGCCCTAGTGCTGGCCACCCCCACCGCCATTATGGCGGCCATCGGCAACGCCACAAAGCACGGCTTCCTGGTGCGGGAGGGGGACGCCCTGGAGCGGCTGGCGGGGGTGAAGAAAATCACCTTTGACAAGACGGGCACCCTCACCCTGGGCGTCCCGGCGGTCACCGGGGTAGAGTGCCTGCCCGGCTTCACCCAGGAGGAGCTCTTCTCCCTCACCGCCGCCGCCGAGCAGTTCTCCGAGCATCCCCTGGGCAAGGCGGTGGCGCGGGGGGGACAGGGCCCGCTCCTTCCGGCGGAGGGCTCCCGCATGATACCCGGGGAGGGGGTGTCCGCCCGGGTGGGAGGCAGGCTGGTGCAGGCGGGCAACTCCAGGCTGCTGGCGCGGGCCCTGGGGGGCGAGCCCCCCGCCGCCCTGCTCCGGGCGGCACAGGGGCATCTGGACCGGGGAAGCACGGTAATCTACGTGGCGGTGGACGGGCAGGCGGCGGGCTGCCTGGTGCTCTCCGACACCCTGCGGGAGGAGAGCGCCCCCATGGTGGAGCAGCTGCACCGGCTGGAGGTGCAGCCCGTCCTGCTCACCGGGGATAACCCCAGCGCCGCCGGGGCCATCGCCGGACAGGTGGGGATCCGGGAGGTGCACGCCAACTGTCTGCCCGAGGATAAGCTCAGCTACATTGCCGCCTGCCAGCAGGAAGGGGATCGGGTGTGCATGATTGGGGACGGCGTCAACGACGCCCCCGCCCTGAAGCGGGCCGATGTGGGCATCGCCATGGGGGGCGTGGGCAGCGACATCGCGGTGGATGCGGCGGACATCGCCCTGGTGGACGACGAGATCCGGGAGCTGCCCCACCTGCTCTCCCTGTCCAGGCGGATGATGGCCACCATCAAGGTCAACCTCACCTTCTCCATGGCCCTCAACTTCCTGGCCATCGCCCTGGCCATTTCCGGCGTGCTCAGCCCCGTCTGGGGCGCTCTGGTCCACAACGCGGGGTCGGTGCTGGTCATCATCAACTCCGCCCTGCTTCTCAAGTGGCGAAACCATACATAAAGGGCGGGGGGCCGGCATCTGCCGGCCCCCCGCCCTTTTCTTCCTTATTCCGCCCCGGCGGCGGCCAGAATATCGCCATAGGCCCAGTGGCTTGCGTCCACATCGGCAAAGGGATTTTCCAGCGCCCCGTCGGCGCTCAGGCCCAGCGCCCGGTTGAGGATGACCACCGCCTCGGCCCGGCTCACCGTCTGATCCGGGCGGAAGGTGCCGTCCGGGTAGCCGGTGACCAGCCCAAGCCCGGCGGCCCAGGCGATCTCCTTTGAGGCCCAGTAGCTGTCGCTCACGTCGGAAAAGGCGCTCTCACTCCCCTGCCCCTCCAGGCCCTGGTAGGCGGAGAGCAGCTTGACCAGCTCGGCCCGGGTCACCCCCTGCTCCGGGCGGAAGGTGCCGTCCGGGTAGCCCTTCACCACCTGATAGCCCCGGGCAAAGGCGGCGTAGGGGGCGTACCACGCCCCGGCGTCCACATCGGAGAATCCGCCGGTGTAGGGCGCGCCGGTGTAGAGGGCCTTCCCCGCCTCGTCCACAGTCAGCCGGGCCAGCAGGGTGACCACCTCGCCCCGGGTAAGCACATCGTCCGGCCGGAAATATCCACCCGACCCCTGGATATACCCCTGGGTACCCGCCGCCAGATAGACGGGCTGCGGCGCGGGCGTCTGCTCCGGCTGGTCGGCGTAGTGCTCCACGTAGAGCTGCTTGAGCTGGGGGTTGGCCGCGATGAGCTGATAGCGGAAGTGCACCTCCCCCGTCACCTGGGGCAGGGTGTCGTTGAGGGCCAGCTGGGCCTCAATGGCGGCGGTACCCGCCCAGTTGGGGTCAGCCTGGGTATTGCCCGCCTGGTAGTCCGCCATGCCGATGTAGAGCGCCACCCCGGTGCCCTTCACCGTATCCGCCCACCAGCGGGCGATGGTGGCGTAGTCCATGCTCTTGTGGCCGATATACCAGTAGATCTGGGGGCATATGTAGTCGATCCACCCCTGCTTGACCCACTTGCGGCTGTCGGCATAGGCGGCGGAGTAGCTCTCATAGCCCCCGGTGGTGTCAGAGCCCTCGGGCATGGAGCTCTTGTCCGCCCACACCCCCGAGGGGCTGATGCCGTAGGAGAGGGACGGGTCGATGGCGTGCAGCCGCTCCCCCAATTGGCGGATGAGCTGGTTGACGTTGTCCCGCCGCCAGTCGGCCCGGCTGGCAAAGCCCTGGCCGTACTTGGCGTAGGAGGCGTCGTCGGCAAAGTCGGTGCCGGGGTAGAAGTAGTCGTCCAGGTGGATGCCGTCAATGTCGTAATTGCGGGCCAGCTCCTCCGCGCCCTGGATCACCAGCTCCCGCACCTCCGGCAGGCCGGGGTCCAGGTAGTAGTTGCCCTGGTGCTCCACCACCCACTCGTGGTGCCTGGCCGCCGGATTGTCCGCGTCCAGGGCGTTCCACTCCTGCGCGCCCCCCTTGGTTACCCGGAAGGGGTTGATCCAGGCGTGCAGCTCCAGCCCCAGAGCGTGGGCCCGCTCCACCCAGTACTCCAGCGGGTCAAAGCCCCCCTCCGGGGCCACCCCCTGGGCCCCCGTCAGGTACTTGCTCCAGGGGAAAATCTCCGAGGGGTAGAGTGCGTCGCAGGAGGGGCGCACCTGGAGGATCACCGCGGTCATCCCCATCTCCACGCAGCCCTGCAAAATCTCGTCCGCCTGCTTTTTCAACGTCTGGGGGTCGGTGGTACCCCGGCTGGGGTAGTCCAGGTTGTACACCGTGGCCACCCACATCCCCCGAAACTCCTTCTGGGCGGTGGCCGCCGCCCCCGGCCGGGACAGTCCCCCGGCGGCGGCGCACATCAGCGCCAGGGCCAGCAGGGCGATGGCCCCGCGCTTCATCCATTTCTTCATTCCTCGCTCCTCTCGTTGTCCGATTGCTCCATCTGCTGGGCCAGCTCAGTGAGGTAGACCCAGCGCTCCATCTTCTCCTCCAGCGCCTTCTCCAGCTCCCCCTGGCGCTCCATGAGCGCCTGGAGGGCCACGTAGTCGCTGGCCTTCTCCTCCTGTCCGGCCTTCACCCCGGCCAGCTCCTCCTCCAGGGCGGCAATCTCGTCCTCAATGACCGCAAACTCCCGCTGCTCCTTGTAGGTGAATTTCCGCCGGGGGGCGGGCTGGGCCCGCTCCTCCCGGGGCCGGGCGGGGGCCGCCTTGGCGGGGGCGGTTCGGGCCGCCTGCCGCTCCCGGCGCAGGCGCAGGTACTGGCTGTACCCGCCGGGGTAGCCCTCTACCCGCCCGTCTGGCTCCACGGCAAAGGTGCGCCGGCACACCCGGTCGAGAAAATACCGGTCGTGGGACACCGCAACCACCGCCCCGGGGAAGCCGTCCAGGTAGTCCTCCAGGGTGGACAGGGTCTGGATGTCCAGGTCGTTGGTGGGCTCGTCCAGCAGCAGCACGTTGGGGGCGGCGGCCAGAACGGACAGGAGGAAGAGCCGCCGCCGCTCCCCGCCGGAGAGCTTGCCCACCGGGCTCCACTGCACCTGGGGCGGGAAGAGAAACTGCTCCAGCAGCTGCCCGGCAGTGACCATCCCCTCGGGAGTGGGGATGCGGTTGCCGATCTCCTTCACATAGTCTATGACCCGCATCTCCTCGTCCATGGGGGGCAGCTCCTGGGAGAAGTAGCCGATGCGCACCGTCTCCCCCACCTCCACCCTGCCGCTGTCCGGGGCCAGGCGGCCGGCAATCAGGTTGAGCAGGGTGGACTTGCCGCTGCCGTTGGGGCCCACGATGCCGATGCGGTCGTCCCGCAGCAGGGTGCAGCTGAACTGACGGATCACCGTCCGCCCGCCGAAGGACTTGCCCACCTCCTCC
>CALWWS010000249.1 GCA_944385305.1 uncultured Oscillospiraceae bacterium
CGGGAGACGAACTGGTCCACCACGGTGTACAGCTGGGTGGACTTGTCCCCCTGGCCGGAGATGATCAGGGGGGTGCGGGCCTCGTCGATGAGGATGGAGTCCACCTCGTCCACGATGGCAAAGGCGTGGCCACGCTGGACCATCTCGCTGGCGTAGATGGCCATGTTGTCCCGCAGGTAGTCAAAGCCGAACTCGTTGTTGGTGCCGTAGGTGATATCCGCCTGATAGGCTGCCTTGCGCCGGACGGGGTCCACCTCGTGGATCACAAGGCCCACGGTGAGGCCCAAAAAGCGGTAAACCTTGCCCATCCACTCGCTGTCGCGCTTGGCCAGGTAGTCGTTGACGGTGACAATGTGCACCCCTTCCCCCGCCAGGGCGTTGAGGTAGGCGGGCAGGGTGGCCACCAGGGTCTTGCCCTCGCCGGTCTTCATCTCGGCGATGCGGCCCTGGTGGAGAATGATGCCGCCGATGAGCTGCACCCGGTAGGGGCGCATGCCCAGTACCCGCCAGGCCGCCTCCCGGGCGGTGGCAAAGGCCTCGGGCAGGATGTCGTCCAGGGTCTCACCGTTTTGCAGGCGCTGCTTGAATTCCGGGGTCTTGGCCTGGAGCTGGGCGTCGGTCAGCCCCTTGTACTCCTCCTCCAGCGCCTCAATCCTGTCCACGATGGGGCGGATGAGCTTGAGCTCCTTCTCCGAGCTGCCTCCAAAGAGCTTTTTTAACAGTCCCATGGGTTTGTTCACCTTTCTTATTTCCAGTCCGCCGCAGGCGGACGGTTGTGCGGGGAATTTTCATCCAGTGTCCTAGTATACCATACCCGCACCCAATAAAAAAGGGGAAATTGTGAACAAACAGCCCCAGCAGCCCTCTTCAGGCCTGCTCTGTCCGGGCTGCCGGGGAGAACAGCCGCTCCTCCAGGCCGGGCAGCAGGCGCCCGAAGAGCTTGACCAGCAGCCCCACGCAGGCCGCCGCCACCACGGTGCCCTCCCGCACCCCGGTGAGGCTGTGGAAGAAAATCAGGGTCAGCACCGCCGCCGCCGCGGAGATGCTCACGTCAAAGGCCACCTTTGTCTTGCCGAAGTCCCGGCGCCACACAATTACAATGGAGCGCACAAAGGACTCTCCGGGCAGCATGACCACGTTGGCCAGCACCTCCAGGTAGATGCCAAAGCCCAGCACCACGCACCCCACCGCAAGGGCCACCAGCTTGAAGCCGCAGGCCTGGGGGGTGAGCCAGCCCAGGGCCAGCATGGTCAGGTCAATGAAGTACCCAAAGGCCACCGACACCGGGATTTGCAGCAGATGCTCCAGGCGGAAGCGGCGGCGCAGAATGACCACCTGCAGCGCCACCAGCAGCAGGCTGAAGACAATGGTGAACTCCCCCAGGGTCCAGGAAAAGCGCAGGCTGAGCACATAGGGGATGGCCGAGATGGGGGAGGTGCCCAGGCTGGCCTTGGTAATCAGGCTCACCCCTAAAGAGCTGATAAACAGGCCCACCAGAAACACCAGATACCGCTTTGCCTTTTCCATTACTCCTGTCCCTCCTCGGTCAAATTGGTATAAATGCGGGTAAACAGCCCCTCAAATTCCTCCCGCTCCCGGGGGGAAAATCCACGGAAGGCCCTGTCCTCCAGCATCTGGAAGGACTGGGCGGTGCGCTGCTGCATCTGCCTGCCCAGAGGGGTGAGAAACACATGCAGGGACCGCCGGTTGCCGTTGAGGGTCCGGCGGGTGATAAGCCCCTTGGCCTCCATCCCCCCCAGCACGGCGGTGAGGGAGGCGGGCTCAATGTAGCAGGCCCTGGCAATGGCCGTCTGGTTGGCCCCGTCCTCCTCCCCCAGAAAGTCCAGCACCTTGGGCTGGCCCGGGGTCAGACCCGTGCCCCCCAGTCCGGCCAGCAGCTTTTTGTGCACCGTGGCCTGAACAGCCATCAGCAGATAGTGAAAGGACATGCGCCGTCTCCTCTTTCCCAAAATATTAGGATTCTTATTATTAGAATTATAAGAATAATAGATCCGTCTTTTGGAAAAGTCAAGGGCAGGCGACAGCAAATCGCTTTTTTTCATTTACGGACAGGCGGGTAAATGGTAAAATAGCGCTGTAACTCTCTGCTGAATGAAAAGGAGTATGCAATGAGACGATCTTCCTGCTTTTTCGGGGCGCTGGTTCTGACCCTCACCCTGTGCCTGTCCGCCTGCGACGGCGCGCCCGCCCCGTCCTCTCCCTCTCCCGACCCCATGTCTACACCCACCGCCAGCCAGACCCCGGCGGCCACCCCCACGCCCACCCCGCCTGCGGAGGCCGAAAACGAGCCCCCCGTCTGGGGCGACCAGGTGTTTGCCCGGCAGTATACCGCCGGGGACGGCGCCACGGTGATGACGGTAAAGTACACCCTGCCCATGGTGCAGAATACCGACACCTGCCCCGCCGGACTGGCTATCAACCAGTGGTACAAGGACGAGGGGCAGAGCCGCATGTCCTCCGCCGAGGAGAACTATGAGATGGTGGTGGCCGACTACGACGTGTCCGCCGCCGCCGGGCTTACCTTTACCCCCACCACGGAGGAGATGTCCTACACTGTCACCCGCCAGGACGAAAGCGTCATCAGCGTGTGCCGGGAGTGGTATGTGAACGGCGGCGGGGCCTATCCCTCGGTCTTCCGCCTGTCTGAGCAGTTTGACGCCGCCACCGGGGCGCAGCTGAACTTTGCCCACTTCTTCTCCGACGCCGACGCGGTGCTGGAGCAGGTAACCGACGCTTTCCTGGCCCAGCCGGATCTGAGCCAGGCGGTGGCGGAGGGCGCTCTCACCCGGGAGGAGATTGCCGCCGCTGTGCAGCCCGAGGACTTCTATCTCACCGACAGCGGGTATGTGTTCTGGATTCAGGGCAACACTCTGCCCGCCGTCCACTCCCCCGTGGAGGTCACCCTGTCCTACGATGCGCTGGGAGGCTGAATCAGGTATGGCGAAAAATACCGATCTTCCCGCCCCCCAGACAGTCCACCGGGTAATTGTCAGCGGCTACTCCAGCGACGGCGACGGGGTAGCCCGCCTCAATGGAATGGTGGTCTTTGTCCAGGGGGGCATCCGGGGGGAGATGTGCGACGTACTTATCACCAAGGTGGGCCGCAGCGCCCTGTGGGGCCGGGTGGTGGAGGTGGTCAACCCCTCTCCCGCCCGCATCTTTCCCCAGTGCCTGCACTATGCCAAGTGCGGCGGCTGCCAGTTCCGCCACATGAACTACCCCGAGGAGCTGGAGGCCAAGCGCATCCGGGTGGAGGACGCCCTGCGCCGCCTGGGGGGCGCGGACATCCAGGTGCCGGTGATCCTGGGGGCGGAGCACACCCAGCGCTACCGGAACAAGGCCCAGTATCCCGTCTCCGACGGCCCCAAAATCGGCTTTTACCGGGCCCGCTCCCACCAGGTGATCGACGTGGAGGACTGCCTGCTCCAGAGCCACGCCGCCTCCCGGCTGCGCCTGGCGGTGAAGGAGTGGATGGAGACCTGGGACATCCCCGCCTATGAGGAGAAAAGCTGCACCGGCCTTGTGCGCCATGTGTTCGTGCGCACCAACCGGCTGGAGCAGTCCCTGTGCTGCCTGCTGGTCAACGGCAGGCAGGTGCCCCGGGAGGCGGAGCTGGTGGAGGCCCTGCGCGCCGCCGAGCCCGGCCTTGTGGGGGTGGTGCTGGGGATCAATGAAAAGCACAACAACGTCATTCTGGGGGACGAGTACCGCACCCTGTGGGGGGATGACTTCCTCTTTGACAATCTGTGCGGCCTGTCCTTCAAGCTCTCCGTGCCCTCCTTCTACCAGGTCAACCCCGCCCAGACCCAGGTGCTCTATGAAAAGGCCCTGGAGTTTGCCGCCCTCACCGGCACGGAGACCGTCTTTGACCTCTACTGCGGCATCGGCACCATCAGCCTGGTGCTGGCCCGGCAGGCCGCCCTGGTCTACGGGGCGGAGGTGGTGCCCCAGGCGGTGGAGGACGCAAAGGACAACGCCCACCGCAACCACATTGAAAATGCACGCTTCTTCTGCGCCGACGCGGGGGAGGCGGCGGCCCGGCTGGCCGAGCAGGGGGTGCGCCCCCAGGTGGTGTGCGTGGACCCGCCCCGCAAGGGCCTGGCCCCCCAGGTGGTGGACACCATCGCCGCCATGGCCCCCGCCCGGGTGGTCTATGTCTCCTGCGACCCGGGCACCCTGGGCCGGGACGTGGGCCGCTTTGCCCAGCACGGCTACACCGTGAGCCAGGCCGTGGCGGTGGACATGTTCCCCCGCACCGCCCATGTGGAGACGGTTGTCAGTCTGGTCAGAAAAACTCCCGATGGTGATGCCCACTAAAGCCGGACCTTACGGCCTCGCTTTGACAGCGTCTGAGCAAAGGCGACACAAGGCCGCAGAATTTTCTCTCGCCCACTTTAAAATCCGAAGCCACACGGATGCAGACTAAATTGTGGGTTAACCTTGAAGGGAATCATCATGGCAAGACAGAACAATTACAAAAAAACACTTACAGCCTGCTACCTGGGCTTTGTGACACAGGCGATCTCCGCAAACTTCGCTCCGCTCTTATTTCTGACCTTCAAGAGCACTTACGGGATCACCCTTGAAAAAATCGCAATGATTCCCATGGTTTTTTATCTTGCGCAACTGCTCATTGATCTTGCGGCCACCAAATTTGCCGACAAAATCGGATACCGCACCTGTGTGGTGGCATCCCAGGTATTATCAGCAGCAGGCCTTGCAGCCATGGCGTTTCTGCCGGATTTGTTATCCCTTCCTTTTGTGGGTATTCTGATTTCGGTGGTGCTCTATGCCATAGGCAGCGGTCTGACTGAGGTTTTGGTGAGCCCGATTGTGGAGGCCTGTCCCTTTGAAAACAAGGACGGGATGATGAGTCTGCTGCACTCCTTCTACTGCTGGGGTGCGCTGGGGGTTGTTTTAGGCTCTACCCTCTTTTTTGCTGTCTTCGGCATAGAGCACTGGAGGGTTCTTACGCTTATTTGGGCGTTGGTGCCCTTGTATAACACATGGAACTTTATAAGCTGCCCCATTGAACGGCTGGTTGAAGCGGGTAAGAGCATGCGTATCCGCCAGCTGCTCCGATTGCCGTTATTTTGGCTTATCATTATACTCATGATATGCTCCGGCGCATCCGAGGCAACCATGGCGCAATGGGCATCTGCTTTTACGGAGTCTGCCCTCGGCGTCTCCAAAGCGGTGGGCGATCTGGCAGGCCCCGGCCTGTTCGCCATGTTTATGGGCATATCCCGCATGCTGTACGGCAAATTCAGCGAGAAGCTGAATTTGACCAAGGTTATGCTGCTCTGCGGCGCAATGTGCGTCGGCTGTTATCTTCTGGCTTCCCTGTCCGCATCCCCCATTCTCGGACTTACAGGCTGTGCTCTTTGCGGTTTGGCTGTGGGCATTATGTGGCCGGGCTCTATCAGCATCTCTTCCCAGAAATGTCCAAGAGGCGGTACTGCGATGTTTGCATTCCTGGCCCTGGCCGGAGATTTGGGCGCTACCGTAAGTCCTGCCATGGTAGGCAGTCTTTCTGACCAGGCTGGCGGCAATCTGAAAGCCGGCCTGCTTGCTGCAACGGTATTTCCCGCGGTGCTTGTCATCGGATTGCTGATTCTCAAAAAGAGGGCCACTCCGCTTGAACCGGCGGTGGGCCTGACAGGGCAGCGGTGAGGCGACGGCCCCAAGCCCCGGATTGCGGGGGATTCACATTGTGAATCCCCCGCTCTTTTTTATTCCGTCCTCAAAGGGGGTTGACAAGCTTCTCTACATCGTGTAGACTAACATTACTCTACAACATGTAGACAGGAGGGATTTGTATGCCGACCATGGGGGCGCTGGAGTCCCGCTTTGCCGATATCATCTGGAGCCGGGAGCCTCTGGCCTCGGGGGAGCTGGTGAGGCTGGCGGGGGAGGCGCTGCACTGGAAGCCCACCACCTGCTATACCGTGCTCAAGCGGCTTTGCCAGCGGGGGCTTTTTCAGAATGAGGGGGGCACGGTGAGCTCTCTGATCTCCAGGGAGGACTACTACGCCATGCAGAGCGAGCAGTTTGTGGAGGAGACCTTTGACGGCTCCCTCCCCGCCTTTCTGGCCGCCTTCGGCTCCCGGAAAAAGCTCTCCCAGGAGGAGGCGGAGGAGCTCAAGCGGCTCATCGACGGTCTGCGGAGGTAGGGACATGTTTTTCTACACCTTTTTGCCCAAGCTGATCAATATGAGCCTGACGGCGGGGGTGGCCGTGGTGTTTGTCCTGCTGGCCCGGCTGCTGCTCCGGCGGATGCCCAAGGCAATCTCCTACGCCCTGTGGGGCGTGGTGCTCTTCCGGCTGCTGTGCCCGGTATCCCTCCCGTCGGGCCTCTCCCTGCTGGGCCTGCTGGACGCTCCGGCCTCCCCGCAAGGCGCTCTCGCCAGCCGGGTGGAATATATCTCCCCCGATATTGTTCACACCGAAAACCCACAGGTGTCCCTCCCCATCCCCGGCGTGGGGGAGGCCATCACCCAGGCCCTGCCCCAGGGGGAGGAGCAGCTGGCGGCAGACCCCCTGGAGGCCCCCATGGCCATCGCCACTTATGTGTGGATGGCCGGGGTGCTGGCTATGGGGGGATGGGGGGCGGCGTCCTATATCCGGCTGCGCAGGAGGCTGATCACCGCCTCCCCCCTGGGCAGCGGGGTCTATCTGGCCGACGAGATCCCCACCCCCTTTGTTCTGGGCCTGCTGCGCCCCAAAATCTATCTCCCCTCCTCTCTGGAGGAGGGGGAGCGGCCCTATATCCTCCTCCATGAGCGGCTCCATATCCGCCGTCTGGATCATGTGGTAAAGGCCCTCTCCTTCGCCGCCCTGTGCATCCACTGGTTCAATCCCCTGGTTTGGCTGGCCTTTGTCCTGGCCGGCCGGGATATGGAGATGAGCTGCGACGAGGCGGTGGTGAGAAGGCTGGGGGACGGCATTCTGGCGGACTATACCTCCTCCCTCCTCCGTCTGGCCGCCGGCGGAAACCTGTCCGCCGGCATATCCCCGGCCTTTGGGGAGGGGGACACCGGCGGGCGCATTCGCAATCTGGCAAGGAGGAAAAGGCCCGCTGTCTGGGCGGTGTCGGCGGCCATCGCCGCCTGCGTCATCCTGGCCGCCGCGCTGCTGACAAATCCCCCGGAAAAGCCCCAGACCCCCCTCCTCCCGAACAGCCTCGAGGGGACGGCCTATGAGGTCCAGAAGTGGCTGGACTACCGCCAAAGCGGCGAAATGCCCTGGGGCGGCCGCCGGGAGATCAATCTGGACGCCTTCCCCGGGGTCACCTTCCGCTGGACGCCGGAACAGGTGGAGGCGGTTTTGGACAGCGGCGAGATCCTCCCCCTCTACTCCGGCATGCCCGTCTGGAGCGTCTACTTTGCCGACCTCACCGGGGACGGCCTGCCCGAGCTGTGCTCCGCTCTCTCCATGGGCTCGGGCATTGTGGACGACCGTGTGATCCTCTACGACTACGCCAACGGCGCCAGCTACAGCCTGGAAGACCGGATGGCAAACGACTACAGCCTCTCCCTGGAGGAGGGCAGGCTGGTGGTCACCCGGCGGCCCTTCGGCAGCGCCCAGGAGGCGGAGCGGGGATATCTGGTCTACCAGGACGAGACGATCCAAATTCTGCCTCTGGAGACGTCCGACGCCGAAGCGCCAACCCCCTGACCGCGGCCGCAAAAAATGGGGCTTATCTGCGTTTTTGTCAGAATAAGGTAATCCCCCACATCAAACACAGCCGCTGTGCCCTGCAAGCCAAAACTTGCAGGGCACAGCGGCTTTGTT
>CALWWS010000250.1 GCA_944385305.1 uncultured Oscillospiraceae bacterium
GGCATTGCGGCCATGCAGGCCGTTCCCACCGCTCAGATGCGTGTGGAAGAGGTCGTGTCCGCCTGGCAGGCGGAGCACCGGCCCGCTCTGGAGCTGACCCAGGGGAGCGGGCTCACTGAGCCAGACGCTCTGCAGGCCGCCGCGCAGACCGCAGCCGCTCTCTATGACCTGGAGCCGGAGCGGCTGGCGGGATACAGCGGGCTGACCAACCAGGAGGATCTGGCACAGGTCGGAAGTCAGGCCGCTGTACAGTTGCACAGCACAGCACAGCGCAGCTCCTGCCGCATTGAGCTCACCAACCGGCCCGCGGCGGAGTTCTCCGATGTAAAAGCGGGGGACTGGCAGTTTGAGCCCGTACAGTTTACCGCAGTGCGGGGGCTGTTTACCGGGACGGGCGGCGGAGCCTTTTCCCCGGATGCGGGAATGACCCGCGGCATGCTGGTCACCGTCCTCCACCGGCTGGAGGGGAGCGCCACGCCAGGCTCCAGCGGTACCTTCCAGGATGTACCCGGAGATGCCTGGTACGCGCAGGCCGCGGACTGGGCGGCCGAGGCGGGAATCACCGCCGGTACCGCAGCCGGACGGTTTGAGCCCCAGCGCGCCGTCACCCGGGAGATGCTGGCCCTGATGCTCTACCGCAGTGCGGGCAGCCCGGCGCTGTCCGGAGCAGAGACCGGGCTGGAGCGCTTTCCGGATGAGGGGCAGGTATCCCCCTGGGCCCGGCAGGCCATGGTCTGGGCATGCGCCGTCGGCGTTCTCAACGGCGACGACCAGGGCCGGCTGCTTCCCCAGGCAGGCGCATCCCGGGGCGAGACAGCCGCTATGCTCTCCCGCTTTATGGAGCTGACAATAATGTAAAGTTATTATGCCTGTCACAGAAAAGGTGCCCCGGTGGGAGCAAACTCCCGCCGGGGCGCTTTTCGCGGAGGGGAGAGCGGCCCGTTGACGGAGTTTACCGTCTTGGCTATAATAAGGGCAGGATTTGCGCCATAAAATGATACGGGAGGGATGTCTATGCTGGCCTGTACCTATGTGGGACCGGGAGAGTTTCAGCTGCTGGACAAGCCCAGCCCCGCGCTGCTCCACCCCCAGGACGCTATTGTGCGGGTTACCCTGGGCAGCATCTGCACCAGCGATCTCCATATTAAGCACGGCTCGGTGCCCCGGGCGGTTCCCGGGATTACAGTGGGCCACGAGATGGTGGGCGTGGTGGAGCGGGTGGGGGGAGAGGTAAACGCAGTATGCCCGGGTGACCGGGTGACGGTGAATGTGGAGACCTTCTGCGGGTCGTGCTTTTTCTGCCAAAAGGGCTGGGTGAACAACTGCACCCACCCGGACGGGGGCTGGGCTCTGGGCTGCCGTATCGACGGGGGACAGGCGGAGTATGTCCGGGTGCCCTGCGCCAACCAGGGGCTCAACAGGATTCCAGACGGGGTTACCGATGAGCAGGCCCTGCTGGTGGGAGATGTGCTGGCCACCGGCTACTGGGCGGCCGGCATCTCGGAGATTGCCCCAGAGGACACGGTGCTGATTCTGGGCGCGGGCCCCACGGGCCTTTGTACCCTCCAGTGCGTCCGGCTTTTCCGACCCCGCCGGATTGTGGTATGCGACTGGGATCCGCAGCGTCTGGCGTTTGTCCGGCGGCACTACCCCGAAGTGCTCACTGCTCCGCCGGAGCAAGTGGAGGAGCTGGTGATGGCCCACAGCGCCCACGGCGGGGCGGATGTGGTGCTGGAAGTGGCAGGCAGCCCGGACACCTTCCGCATGGCCTGGCAGTGCGCCCGGCCCAATGCCGTGGTTACTGTGGTGGCTCTCTATGACGAGCCCCAGATCCTCCCCCTGCCGGAGATGTACGGGAAGAACCTCACCTTCAAGACGGGGGGTGTGGACGGCTGCCGCTGCGATGAGATTCTCGCCCACATCGCAGCGGGAGAGCTGGATACCGTTCCCCTCATCACCCACACCTACCCATTGAGCCGTATTCTTGAGGCGTATGATCTGTTTGAACACCGCCGGGACGGGGTCATTAAGGTGGCTATAATCCCGGACAATTGAGAGAAAAGGAGAGAAGAACGATGCTGGAAGTGGGAACAAAAGCCCCTGATTTTACCTTGCCGGACAAAGAGGGGAAGCCGGTCAGCCTGTCGGATTTTTTGGGAAAGAAAGTGGTCCTCTATTTTTATCCCCGGGACAACACCCCCGGCTGCACCCGCCAGGCCTGCGCCTTTGCCCGCAGCTACAGTGAATTTGAGGGGAAGAACACGGTGGTTATCGGGGTGAGCAAGGACTCGGCGGCCTCCCACCTGAAGTTTGCCCAGAAGTATGAGCTGCCCTTTGTGCTCCTCTCCGATCCGGAGCTCCAGGCTATCCAGGCCTACGGCGTCTGGCAGGAGAAAAAGCTGTAGGGTAAGGTGAGCATGGGGGTGGTGCGCTCCACCTATCTCATCGACGAGCAGGGGATTATTGAAAAGGTAATGCCTAAGGTAAAGCCGGACACCAACGCCCAGGAGATTCTGGACTACCTGGCCGGGGGTTAGAGCGGCGGTGGAACGCCATGCGGATTATAATTTCCCCCGCCAAGAAGATGCGGGTGGATACTGACACGCTTCCCTGGAAAGACTTGCCCTGCATGATTGATAAGGCGGAAGTGCTTTACAGCGAACTCCGCTCCATGTCCTATGGGGAGCTGAAAAAACTCTGGGGGTGCAGCGACGCGATTGCTGAGCAAAATCTGGAGCGGCTGAAGACCTCCGACCTGCGCACCCGGCTGACTCCCGCTATTTTGTCCTATGAGGGGATCCAGTACCGCTATATGGCCCCCGGGGTGTTTACCCGGAAGGAGCTGGACTATGTACAGACCCACCTGCGCATTCTCTCCGGGCTCTACGGAGTGCTGCGCCCCTTTGATGGGGTGACGCCCTACCGGCTGGAGATGCAGGCAAAATTAAAAATCGGGAATGTAAAAGACCTTTACAGTTACTGGGGTGAAACGCTTGCAGAGAATCTCTGGCGGGAGAGCGACTGCGTGGTCAATCTGGCATCCCGGGAGTACGGCGACTGCGTTTCCCACTATCCCAGATCGGGGAAACAGCTTATCGGCTGTGTGTTTGGGGAAGAGATGGACGGCAGGATTGTGGAGAAGGGGACCCTGTGCAAAATGGCCCGGGGAGAGATGGTGCGCTACCTGGCGGAGATTGGAGCGCAGAATCCGGAGGAGCTGAAGGGTTTTGACCGGCTGAACTACGTGTTCTCTCCGAAGCACTCCACCCCGGAGCGCTATGTATTCATTCTCAGCAAGTCCTGTGGGAAACCCGGGAGCTGTGAGGCCTGAGCTTGGCCTGTGCAATGCTAAAAGTTTGCCCCGGCGGGAGAATTTTCCCACCGGGGCAATTTATCAGCGCGATTTGTCGAAGGCAGGATTGGTGAAGTAGACGTTTTTCTGGTCCATCTTCTCCTTGGCCAGGCGCACCGCCTCGCCGAAGCGCTGGAAGTGCACGATTTCCCGCTCCCGCAGGAAGCGAATGACGTCGCTTACGTCCGGATCGTCGGACAGGCGCAGAATGTTGTCATAGGTAACCCGCGCCTTCGGCTCGGCGGCCATATCCTCGGTGAGATCGCAGATGACGTCGCCCTTGACGCCGATGCCGGCGGCATTCCAGGGCGAGCCTGAGGCGGCGGTGGGGTAGACCCCTGTGGTGTGATCCACGAAATAAGGGGCAAATCCGCCCTCGCGGATCTGATCCTCGCTCAGGTTGCGGGTGAGTTGGTGGACGATGGCGCCGATCATCTCCAGATGACCCAGCTCCTCGGTACCGATGTCGGTCAAAAGCCCCTTGAGCTCGGGATAGGGCATGGCATAGCGCTGGGACAGATAACGCAGGGAGGCGCCCAGCTCGCCATCCGGCCCTCCGTACTGACTGATGATATAGGAGGCCAGCTTGGGATTGCAGTTGGCGATTTTCACCGGGTACTGCAGCTTCTTCTCATAGAAAAACATTACTTATCCCCTCCCTCCTGGTAGTTCCAGGGCCAGCTGTCGCCCAGCCAGGCGGACCAGCTCTTGGCATTGGCAGTGGCGGACTGGGTAAGAGGGCCGTTGGCCGCCTCATAGGCAGCGCGGGCCTGCTTCTCCAGGGCGGCGTACTGCTGGTAGAGGGTGAAGGCCTCTTTGTCGTCCTGGTGGGTGTCCAGATAGAGGCCCAGCTCATTGAGTACAAACTCCAGTGCCTGCAGCTCGGCCAGAGGGCCGCCCAGGGCCTTGACCGCCTGGGATTTGGCGTGGAAGGGAAGGTTAAGACCGGGGAAGAGGGTGCCGTTTTGCAGCGCGTCCTGCTGGGCGTAACGCTTGGAACCGGTCTGCTGGAAGGGAACATAGGGAACGGCCAGGGGTGCGCAGGGTGGCATGGTGCCGCAGGCGTCCCCGCAGAGGTTCTGGTCGGTTTCAGGGTTCTTGTCGGGATACAATGGGGTTCCTCCTTTGTTCTGGGGATTGGTGGGGCGTCCGGCTGAGGACCGTGGCGTCCCCTCCGCACCATCCTATGTAAGTGCGGAGAAAAGGGGGACCGCGCCCAAACGCCTGAGTCCAGGCATTTGGGCGCGGTCTGTAAACAAAAGAGAACACGCACAAAGAAATAGAAGGAAAAGCTAATTACAATTTTACTTTTACCACCAGGCGCTTGGTTGGGGCCACAGAACCGCAGGCCAGACGGGGTGCATGGTAGTCCTGGGGCCAGACGATGTAGAACATACCGGCGCGCACAGTTAAAGTGTCCCAGTCGCCGGTGAAAAACTGGATATCCGGCTCGTATTCCGACAGCTGCCTGACCTCGCCGCCCTCCAGCATGTAGCCCACCTTCTCGCCGCCCTCCAGCACATACTGGATATCGGCGTACTGCCGGTGTGTCTCCAGCTTGGCCTCGTGGGCGGGGAGGGTGTCCACGGTAAAAAGGGTGGCGTAGATATTGTCGCCGTCAATGTCCACCCGCTGGCTGGGCGTGAGGGAGTTGTGGTCCACATGAGCCATCCACTCAAGAGCCCGGCGGAACCGGTCCCCCAGGCCGTAGTAGAGAGGGGCGTTTTCAATTTTGTCCAGAACCATGGCGTCAGCCTCCTTTTTCACTCTTCATCTTAACGCGGGCGGGGAGGAAAGACAATAAGAATCTGTAAAAGGCGGGGGAAATGTGTTATAATGCTCTCGGCCTCCTCATATCAGTGGGTGAGAGGGGGGATGGGAGATTGAAGCAGAAACTGTTAGGTCTTGTGCTGCTCTTTGCTCTGGCCGCTGCGGCGTGCAGTATGTTTGTCCGCTGGGAGGATGCCGGAGCGCAGGTTTTTACTGCCGGGAACAGCGAGGAGAAAACGCTGATTATCGACGCCGGACACGGCGGAGAGGACGGGGGAGCGGTCTCCCTCTCCGGCGTGCCGGAGAGCGGCCTGAACCTCTCCATTGCCCTGAAGCTGGATCAGCTGCTGGGACTGTGCGGGTATGCGCCCGTCCTGCTGCGCACCCAGGACGTCTCCCTGGGTACCCAGGGAGGCACCATACGGGAGCGCAAGACCTCTGATATCCGCAGCCGGGCGGAGCGGGTGGAGGCAGAGGAAAACGCAGTGCTCATCAGCATCCACCAGAATACCTTTCCACAGACCCAGTATTCCGGCGCCCAGGTGTTCTACGCGGATACCCCGGGCAGCCAGGAGTTTGCCAAGCTGACCCAGGAGATCCTCCGGCAGGCTCTAAATCCCCAGAATAACAGGCAGGCCAAGGAGATCCCGGACACAGTCTACCTGATGAATCACATCACCTGCCCGGCTATTTTGGTGGAGTGCGGCTTTCTCTCCAACCCAGAGGAGGAGCAGCTGCTGATATCGGACGGCTATCAGACCAAGATCGCCCTGTCCCTAACCGCCTCCTGGCTGGCAATGGACCAGACGGAGGGGGAGGGAATGATGAATATACAGGAGGAGGCATTGCCCCCGACATGAAGGCAAAAACACTCTTTTACTGCACAGAATGTGGAAATGAGACCCCAAAGTGGGTGGGGAAGTGCCCCGCCTGCGGGGCGTGGAACACGGTGGTGGAGCGGCCTGTCCAGGAGAAAAGGCGACCGGCTGCCGCCGGGCGCCCGGCGGCAGGTGGCGTGCGCCCCGCCGGCCGGCCCAGGGCCATGGACGAGGTGGAGACCACCACCGAACTGCGCTTTAAAACCGGCATGAGCGAGCTGGATCGGGTGCTGGGCGGGGGAGCGGTCAAGGGCTCTCTGGTACTGGTGGGTGGCGCTCCCGGCATTGGAAAATCTACGCTGATGCTGCAGATCTGCCACAATTTGTGCCGGTTTGCCACGGTTTTGTATGTATCCGGGGAGGAGTCGGAGCGGCAGATCAAGCTGCGGGCAGAGCGGCTGCATGTCCACAGCCAGGGACTCTATCTGCTCTCCGAGACCAATCTGGAGGACATTGTGGAGTCGGTGAATGAGCTCCAGCCCGACGTGCTCATTGTGGACTCCATTCAGACCCTGTACAACGGGGACATCAGCTCAGCCCCGGGCAGCATCGGCCAGGTGAAGGACTGCACCATGGCCCTGATGCAGCTGGCCAAGGGGCAGGGGATTACCGTATTTGTCATCGGCCATGTAAACAAGGAGGGCTCCATTGCCGGCCCCAAGGTGTTGGAGCACATGGTGGACTGCGTGCTCTACTTTGAGGGAGAGCAGCAGATGTCCTACCGTATTCTCCGGGCGGCAAAAAACCGCTTCGGCGCCACCAATGAGATTGGCGTGTTTGAGATGGGGGACGGCGGCCTGGTTGAGGTGCCAAACCCGTCGGAGATGCTGTTGGCCGGCCGCCCCCTGGACGCGCCCGGCACCTGCGTGACCTGTGTGATGGAGGGCGTGCGGCCTGTTCTGGCAGAGGTGCAGGCCCTGCTGGCTCCCACCAGCTTCAATGTGCCCCGGCGCACCTCCAACGGCTTTGACTTCAACCGGGTCAACCTGCTTCTGGCAGTGCTGGAGAAGCGGGGCGGCCTGCTGGTGAGCACCTGTGACGCCTATATCAACGTCATCGGCGGACTGTTTTTGGACGAGCCTGCCGCCGACCTGGCTATGGTGGTGGCTTTGGCTTCCAGCTTCCGGGACAAGCCGGTGCCCAGCGATCTGGCGGCAGTGGGCGAGGTGGGACTCACCGGTGAGCTGCGCTCGGTGAACGCCCTGTCTCAGCGCCTGTCCGAGGTGCGGCGCATGGGCTTTACCAAGTGCCTGATTCCCGCACGTAGCGGCGGCAAGGAGATTATACCGCCCGACGGGCTGCAGCTCATCCGGGTGCGCAATATCCGGGAGGCGCTGGCTGCGATTCTTTAGCGTTTTGGTTCCGCCTGGCCGGGCGCCAGGGGTTCAGCGGCACGGGGAATAAAATTGACGCAGCCTTCTTCCGCGCAGGGCTGTCCCACGCGGGCGGCGTGATCCAGCTGACAGCAGCCGTCCTGCTGATAGACGCATTGGCTGGTACAGGCGATGAGGCTCAAAGAACTTCAACTCCAATCGAGGGGAGGTGTCTGGGCGGCTCCTGTATCAACTCAACAAAATAAAAATTTTGTTGAGTTAGAGGGAGGGCCCGGAGGGAAAATTGGACTACCGGACAGATGCTCCGCCCATTCTGCGGGATTTTCTGGTCTACCACGAGACCATCCAGGGTCACTCCAGAAAAACCGTGGATGAATACTTTTTGGATCTGCGCAACTTCTTCCGCTTTATTAAGATTGAAAAAGGTCTGGCACCTCGCAATGCTGAGCTGGACAGCATCTCCATTGATGACGTGGACTTGGATCTGGCCCGCCGTGTCACTCTCACGGACGTCTACTCTTATATGAGCTATCTCAGCCGCGACCGGGCCAAGCACGCCAACAGCCCGGACACGGGCTACGGGCTGACGTCTGCCGCCCGGGCCAGAAAGATTGCCGCCATCCGCTCTTTTTACAAGTATCTCTCCAACAAGGCTAAATTAATCGCGGAAAATCCTATGCAGGATCTGGACGCGCCCAGGTTGAAAAAGTCGCTGCCCCACTACCTGACACTGGATGAGAGTATCCAGTTGCTGGAAGCTGTGGACGAGCCCAACCGGGAGCGGGATTACTGCATCTTGACCCTTTTTCTCAACTGCGGAATGCGAATATCTGAACTTGTCAGTTTAAATATAACGGATATCCGCGGGGAACAGCTGCGGGTGCTGGGCAAGGGCAACAAGGAACGGGTTATTTTCCTCAACGAGGCCTGCCGGCAGGCCATTGACGACTGGCTGGCGGTGCGCAGCCGCCAGGCGGCGGCGGATCGGAACGCCCTGTTTCTCACCCGCAGGCACACCCGCATGACCACCGATGCGGTGCACTACATGGTCAAGCAGCGGCTGAAGAAGGCGGGCCTGGACAGCAGCCAGTACTCCAGCCACAAGCTGCGCCACACGGCGGCTACTCTGATGCTGCAAAATGGCGTGGATGTGCGCACCCTTCAGGAGGTTCTGGGCCATGAGCATCTGAATACCACCCAGATCTACACCCATGTGGACAATGAGAACCTGCGGGCGGCGGCCAAGGCCAACCCCCTTGGAAGGGTGCGCCGAAAGCAGCGTCAGCGGGAGCCGGAGGAGGGCTAGAAATCTTCCTGGGCGTCCTCCTGGGGATAGACGCCCAGGATATGAAGAAAGCGGATTGCGGAAAAGGAATAGGTGCGCAGGGGCTTGTAGTCGGTGTCACTGGAGTGGGCGGCCACCAGTACGTTGCTCAGGTTGGGACGCCGGCCTACCCGCACCACCACGGCGGTATGGGTAAATGCCGGAGCATTGAAGGCGCGCAGCTGGACAAAGTCTCCCGGCTGCATCTGGGCCAGGACTGCCTCCTGGGCAAAGGGGCCGGCGCTCTGGTCGTTGCGGATGAGATAGCGATAGAAATAATCCACACCGGTCCACGCGGGGGCCTTTTGATTGGCGTCAATATAGTACCAGCCGTAGTCCGGGGTGAAGTTCATCACCCCCGCGCCGGCGTAAAGGCACTGGGAGGCGAAATTGGTGCAGTCGCCCCCGATCTCGTTGTAGTCGTAGTAGATGGGATTGCGCCGGTATGCCCAGGCGTGGGCGTAGGCCACCGCCGCCCGGCGGTCATATGGAAGCGGAGTGCGGGCCATAGTGTGCTCCTCCCCCTTTCTTGTTTGACAGGATACCGTATCCTATGACCTGCCTGCCACCTGCGCCACAAGGATACAAAAAAGGAGAGGGTCTCCCCTCTCCTTTTTGTGTCTGTTCTGTTTTTAGGCCTTGCCGTCGCAGCCCAGCACGTTGATGAGCTTGTGCTTCACCAGCTCCTTGATATTGGCCCGGGCGGGCTTGAGGTACTGCCGGGGGTCAAAATCAGAGGGATGATCGTTGAAGTACTTACGGATGGTACCGGTCATGGCCAGGCGCAGGTCGGAGTCAATGTTGATCTTGCACACAGCGCCGCGGGCGGCCTGACGAAGCTGCTCCTCGGGAATGCCGACAGCGTCGGGCATTTTGCCGCCGTTCTCGTTGATCATCTTCACATACTCCTGGGGCACGGAAGAGGAACCATGGAGCACGATGGGGAAGCCGGGAAGGCGCCTGACTACCTCATCCAGAATGTCAAAGCGCAGGGGCGGGGGAACCAGCTCGCCCTTCTCGTTGCGGGTGCACTGGGCGGCGGTGAACTTGTAGGCGCCGTGGCTGGTGCCGATGGCAATGGCCAGGGAGTCACAGCCGGTCTTGGAGACGAACTCCTCCACCTCTTCCGGGCGGGTGTAGTGAGAGTCGGCGGCGGAGACATTGACCTCGTCCTCCACGCCGGCCAGAGCGCCCAGCTCAGCCTCCACCACTACGCCGCGGTCGTGGGCGTATTCTACCACCTTCTTGGTGATCTCAATATTCTCGGCGAAGGGCTTGGAAGAGGCGTCGATCATCACGGAGGTAAAGCCGCCGTCGATGCAGCTCTTACACACCTCGAAATTGTCGCCGTGGTCCAGGTGCAGGCAGATGGGCAGGCCGGTCTCAATGATGGCGGCCTCCACCAGCTTGATCAGATAGGTATGGTTTGCGTAGGCCCGGGCGCCCTTGGAAACCTGGAGAATCAGGGGAGCGTTGACCTCCTTGGCGGCCTCCGTAATGCCCTGCACAATCTCCATGTTATTGACATTGAACGCACCAATGGCGTAACCGCCCTTGTAGGCCTTCTCAAACATCTCTTTGGTGGTAACCAGCGGCATATGCCTTCAGCTCCTTTCCATTTTTACTCCACCATTTTAACAGTTATCATTGATAATTTCAAGAGGACATGATATGATATTTAAGCAGATTTCGCGATATTGTTAAATTCTTATCAAAGAGAGGACGAGGTGGCATACAATGAGCGAGTTAAAGGGCACCTGTATTGTTGGTCAGTCCGGCGGACCGACTGCTGTTATCAACTCCAGTATCCTGGGCGTTATCCGCACGGCTCTGGACGCCGACTGCATTACCAGAGTACTGGGCGCGGCGCACGGGATCAAGGGTGTGCTGGACGATAAGCTGTACGATATGGGCGTGGAGGACGCGGCTGAGCTGGAGCTGCTGAAGTACACCCCCTCCTCCGCCCTGGGCTCCTGCCGGTACAAGCTGGCCGACCCCGATGTGGACGAGACCGACTACAAGCGGATTTTGGAGATCTTCAAGAAGTACGATGTGCGCTACTTCTTCTATAACGGCGGCAACGACTCCATGGACACCTGCAACAAGATCTCCAAGTATATGCAGAAGGTTGGCTATGAGTGTCGCATCATGGGCGTGCCCAAGACCATTGACAACGACCTGAACGGCACCGATCACTGCCCTGGCTTCGGCAGCGCGGCCAAGTTTATCGCCACCACCTGCATGGAGGTACACCGGGACGCCCATGTGTACGACAACGGCATGATTACCGTTATCGAGATTATGGGCCGCCACGCCGGCTGGCTGGCCGGTGCCGCTGGACTGGCTACCTGGGCGGGCTACGGGCCGGATCTCATCTACCTGCCCGAGGTGGACTTTGACATGGATCAGTTCCTCAAGGACGTCAGCGACATCTACAACCGCACCGGCAAGTGCATGGTGGCGGTGTCTGAGGGCATCCACTACGCTGACGGCACCTTCGTGTCCGAGGCCAAGACTTCTGCCACCGACGGCTTTGGCCACGCTCAGCTGGGCGGTCTGGCCACCATGCTGGCCGAAGTGGTGAAGAAGCAGACCGGCGCCAAGGTGCGGGGCATTGAGCTCTCCCTGCTTCAGCGCTGCGCCTCCCACGTCGCCTCCAAGACCGACATTGACGAGGCTTTTATGGCCGGCAAGGCCGCCGTGGAGGCCGCTGTCTCCGGCGTTACCGACAAGATGGTGGCCTTCCAGTGCACCAGAGAGGGTGGCAAGTACACCTGCCAGACCGTCCTCCAGCCTCTGGATATTGTGGCCAACTTTGAGAAGAAGGTGCCCCGCGAGTGGATCAACGCCGCAGGCAACGGTATTGAGCAGCCCTTCGTTGACTATGCTCTTCCCCTGATCCAGGGTGCTCCCGGAACCCCCAAGAGCAGCGAGCTTCCCCGCTTCGCCGCCCTGAAAAAGGTGTTTACCACTGAGATTGACCAGTAAGCATACAGCAAAAACGAGGGCAGACGCGATGTCTGCCCTCGTTTTTTATTCCTGTACTCCAGTCAATGCACGCATAAGGGTGTAGGTTTGCTCATCCAGCCCCTTCTTCATACTCAGAGCTTCAGTAATATCGTAGTCCACATAAGTATCGCCCTGGAGGGCCACTACTCGACAGGTTTTTCCTGCAGCCAGCAGACGAACAGCCTCATATCCCATATAGGCGGCCACGGTTCTGTCCCGGGCGGTGGGTGATCCGCCCCGCTGGACATGGCCCAGCACGGTGACCCGAGTATCCAGGGAGGTGGCTTCCATAATCTTTTCCGCCACCTGGTAGGCGCTGCCCACCCCCTCGGCCACAATGATCATGAAATGGGTGCGCCCGCCCAGCCGGGCCCGGCGGATTGGTTCAATCACGTCCCGCTCATAGTCTACTTTCTTTTCAGGCACCAGCACCGCCGTAGCGCCGCAGGAAATTCCCACATTGAGCGCCAGGTGGCCTGCCCGGTGTCCCATGACCTCCACCACGGAGCACCGCTCGTGGGCCTGCATGGTGTCCCGCAGCCGGTCAATGGACTCCAGAGCGGTGTTGCACGCTGTATCATAGCCGATGGTGTAGCTGGTACAGGCAATGTCATTGTCAATGGTACCCGGAATCCCAACCACCGAGATACCGTGCTTGGCCAGGGCCAGAAGACCGTTAAAGGTGCCGTCCCCGCCAATACCAACAACGGCATCCAGCCCCAGCAGTTTGCAGGTGGCAATGGCCTTCTTCTGTCCCTCCTCAGTCTTGAACTCCTCGCTGCGGGCGGAGTAGAGTATGGTGCCTCCCCGGCGGGTAATGTCGCTGACACTCTCAAAGTCCAGCTTGGCGATATCCCCGTTGATGAGGCCGTGATAGCCCCGCTGGATGCCTACACACTCGATGCCCATATGCTGGGAGGTTCTCACCACGGAGCGAATGGCGGCGTTCATGCCGGGGGCGTCTCCCCCGCTGGTAAATACGCCAATCCGGTGTACTGCATTTTCCATCGTCTTTTGCCCTCCTCCATATATAAAAAGGCATATCTGATTTGATTACACCGTCAGCTCGGTCTCCTTCCCCTCCAGGGCCTGGGCGTACTGCTTGAGTACGGGTGCCACGCAGGCGCTGAGGAACTCCTCCACCTGCTGGGGGCAGCGGCCGATATAGCGGGCGGGCTCCAGATGGGCGGTGAGCTCTTCCCTGCTCATGCCGAACATGGGATCCTCCGCAATAAGGTCAATGAGGTTGTTGGGCAGCCCCTTGTCCTTCACATTGCTGCCCGCCGCCAGGGAGTGGACCCGGATGCGCTCGTGGAGCTCCTGCCGGTTGCCGCCCCGCTTTACCGCGTCCATCATGATGTTCTCGCTGGCCATGAAGGGCAGCTCCTCCAGCACGTGGCGCTCAATCACCTTCTCGTGTACCACCAGGCCGCCCGCCACATTGGCGTAGATGTTCAGGATGGCATCCACCGCCAAAAAAGCCTCGGGCACGGACAGACGCTTGTTGGCAGAGTCGTCCAGGGTGCGCTCAAACCACTGGCTGGCCGCCGTAACAGCGGGATTCATAGCGTCTGCCATCACATAGCGGGCCAGAGCGCAGATCCGCTCACAGCGCATGGGGTTGCGCTTGTAGGGCATGGCGGAAGAGCCGATCTGGTTTTTTTCAAAGGGCTCCTCCACCTCCTTGAGGTGGCACAGCAGACGCAGGTCGGTGGCAAACTTGCTGGCCGACTGGGCAATGCCGGACAGGGTGTTCAGCACTCCGCTGTCCACCTTTCTGGAGTAGGTCTGGCCGGAGACAGGTACCGAGGAGGAAAAGCCCATCTCTGCGGCGATCTTCTCGTCCAGCTGCCTGCACTTGTCGTGATCCCCTTCAAACAGCTCCAGGAAGGAGGCCTGGGTGCCGGTGGTGCCCTTGCAGCCCAGCAACTGGAGAGAGCTGATGCGGTAGTTGACCTCGTCCAGGTCCATGAGCAGTTCGTTGATCCACAGGGTAGCCCGCTTGCCCACGGTGACCAGCTGGGCGGGCTGGAAGTGGGTAAAGCCCAGGGTGGGCAGGGCCTTATAACGCCCGGCAAAGTCCGACAGGTGGCCGATAACCCGTACCAGCTTGTCCCGCACCAGAAGCAGGGCCTCCCGCATGAGAATCACATCGGTGTTGTCCCCCACATAGCAGCTGGTGGCTCCCAGGTGGATGATAGGCATGGCATTGGGACAGGCCTCGCCGAAGGTGTGGACATGGGCCATCACATCGTGGCGCAGCTTCTTCTCGTACTGGGCGGCCTTCTCGTAGTCGATGTCGTCCAGGTGGGCCTCCATCTCCGCAATCTGCGCCTGGGTAACAGGCAGGCCCAGCTCCATCTCCGCCCTGGCAAGGGCTACCCACAGGCGCCGCCAGGTGGAGAACTTCTTATCGGGGGAGAAGATAAACTGCATCTCATCGCTGGCATAGCGGGAAGACAGCGGGCTCTCATAGCGATTATTCATAACGGCCAGACCTCCAAGCGAATTTCTTATCTAGAATACCATAAAAGGCGGGCGGAAACAAGTTTCCGCCCGCGCATTTTTTGGAATTTACACGCCCAGGAACTTCTCCAGGCGGTTGAGACCCTCCTTAATGTTATCCATGGAGGTGGCGTAGGACCAGCGGACAAAGTTGTCGATGCCGAAGCCGGTGCAGGGCACCACGGCCACCAGTCCCTCCTTGAGGAACAGGTCGGCAAACACATCGCTGTCAGTAATGGTGACGCCGTAAAGGGTCTTTCCAATAAGCTGCTCCAGATTCATCATCACGTAGAAGGCGCCCTGGGGCTTGATGCAGCTGACGCCGGGGATTTTATTCATCCGCTCCACGATGTAGTTGCGCCGCTCCTCAAAGGCCTGGCGCATGGTCTCGATCTCGTCCTGGGGGCCCACCAGGGCGGTGACAGCCGCCTTCTGAGAGATAGCGCTGGGAGAGCCGGTGGAGTGACTGAGGTAGTTGGCCATCACCTTGGAAATCCGGTCGCTGGCGCAGGCGTAGCCGATACGCCAGCCGGTCATGGCGTAGGACTTGGACACGCCGTTGATGAGGATACACAGCTGCTTGATGTCCTCCCCCAGGCTGGGCAGGCTGACAAACTCCGCCCCGTCATAGACCAGGCCGTAGTAGATCTCGTCGTCAATCACATACAGTTCGTGCTTGACGCACACCTGGGCGATGGCCTGCAGCTCCTCCCGGTTGTACATCATGCCGGTGGGATTGGAGGGATTGTTGAGGATGAGCGCCTTGGTTTTGGGGGTGATGGCCGCCTCCAGCTTCTCGGGGGTGAGCTTGAAATGCTCGGCCTCGCTGGCAGACACTACAACGGGCACGCCCCCCACCATCTTGATGAGCTCATAGTAGCTCACCCAGTAGGGCGCGGGCAGAATCACCTCGTCCCCCGGATTGACCAGGGCCCGCAGGGCGATATACACCGCGTGCTTGGCGCCGCTGGTGGCGATCACCTGATTGGGCTTGTACTCCAGGCCGCAGTCCTCCTTCATCCGCTGGCAGATGGCCTGACGCAGCTCCACAGTGCCGGCGGCGGGAGTGTAGCGGGTAAAGTTATTCTCAATGGCGTCCACACCGGCCTGCTTGATATCGTCCGGGGTGTTGAAATCCGGTTCACCGGCGCCAAAGCCGATTACGTCGATTCCATCCGCCTTCATCTGCTTGAACATGGCGTCAATGGCCATGGTGGTAGAGGCCTGGACGGCCTGGGCAATGCTGGACAGCTCTTTCACGAAATATCCCTCCACATCAAAATCATGACATATTATATGCGCCGACTTGCAAAATTGCAAGTCCATATTTCACGCCTTCCGCAATATTTGAATGTTGTGATAAGTAGAGCTGCAAAAAAAGGGGCGTCCATGGCATTATGACCATGGACGCCGGGAGAAACTGTCAATCAGGCCCTGCTTCTGGCCTTCACCACGCGGACAATCACGGTGCTCAGCACCAGGTTAATCACCAGCTCCAGCAGGAAATTAACTCCGGTGAGGCCGAAGATAATATAGTAGATAAGATCGGTGCCGCCCGCCCAGGCCACCAGGGTATCGTAGAAGAACAGGGCCAGGCCCAGGCAGAAGACGCCGGTGTTGACCACCGGGCTGACAATGCCCGCCAGGATGCTGCCTCCTGTCATATTCTTCTTGGAAACAGCCTGGAACACAGCGCCGGCCGCCAGACCGGCCAGAGCGCCCTCGACAATGCACAAAATAGCGGTAAGCAGCGGATTGGCGGTAAACAGAATGTTGCCGCCCACATCCCAGCCCATAACGCAGGCCAGCAGCACAACCACGCCGAATACGCCGCCCAGCCAGGCGCCTGCGCCCTTGCCGAACAGGGCTGCGCCAATGATAATGGGAGCCAGGGCCAGAGTGATGGAGAAGGGACCGAACTTGATGAAGGATGCTACTATCTGCAGGACGACGATAATGGCCGTAAGCAGGGCCAGTCCTGTCAGACGCCGGGTCTTTTCGCTTGCTCTCATGAAAATTACCTCCTGCTGCCGCTCCCCTCTTTGTGGGATGCAGCGCAATGTATTTACCCACGGCAGGGAGCCTGCCGGTGAGCACGAAAAAAATTTATTTCCGGTGCCTTTCCGCGTTTTTCTGATAGAGCAGATAAAGCCCGTCCATAACAAGGTACTCGTTGTAGGTGATGGGGTGCCTGCAATAGGGCAGGATGCTGGGGGCGTTTCCACCAGTGGCCACCACAGTGGGCATCCCCCCTGCCGCCAGGGCAAGACGGTCGATCATACCGTCTACCATGCTGGCGTGTCCGTACAGAATCCCGGAGCGCATGGCGTCCTCCGTGGTGCGGCCCAGCAGGGAAATCTGGTGAGCCGGAGCCTCCACCGAGATGGGCGGAAGGGCGGCTGCCCGGGACCAGAGGGCCTCCAGGGCCAGATGCACACCCGGCATGATGATGCACCCCTCGTATACGCTGCCCTTGAGCAGAGACATAGAGGTTGCGGTGCCCATGTCGATGACCACAATGCTCCCCGGGTATCGGGCAATGGCCGCCACGCTGGAGGCCACAATATCACTGCCGAGCTGGTTGTGAATCTCCGCCTTGATGTTCAGCCCCGTCTTGATGCCGGGGCCCACCACCATGGGGGGACGGCCGGTGAGCTTGGCGATGGCGCCGGACATAATCGCCTGCATGGGGGGAACCACGCAGGAGAGAATGGCGCCGCTCACCGAGGCGATGTCCGCCCGGTGGAGACCGAAGATGCCCAGCAGATCCACCGCGCACTGATCGGTGGTCTTCTGGGTATTGGTCCCCAGGGAGGAGAGAAAGGCCAGCTTCCCCGTCATGTCAAACAGCCCAACCGTAATGTTGGAGTTTCCCACATCTACAGCCAGGATCATGCCCTGCTCCCCCCTTTTCCGGACAGTTCAATCCATTTTAGCAGAAAGGGTGCGGCCCGTCAAGACGGGCCGCACCCTAAGGCGGCAATTCAGATGTGCTGGCAGATGAGATCGCCCATCTGGCGGGTGCCGATGGGAGCCACTCCTGGCTCAGCAATGTCCGGGGTGCGCCAGCCCTCGGCCAGAACGGCGTCCACCGCCCCCTCAATGGCGGCGGCCTCCGCCGGGCGCTGGAAGGAGTAGCGGAACATCATGGCCACAGAGAGGATGGTGGCGATGGGATTGGCCTTGTCCTGCCCGG
>CALWWS010000251.1 GCA_944385305.1 uncultured Oscillospiraceae bacterium
TGGAGGAGGAGCGGGAGGCCTTTGACCTGGGCTGCCTGGGCCCCGATCCCCTGTTCTTTTACCAGGTCATCCGCCCCAACGCCCTGCGCCGGGAAGGGCTGCGGATGCACGGGGCCTCCGCCATGCCGGCTGCCCGGCGGCTGCGTCAGGCTATTGAGGAGCGGGTGCCCATGGCCCGGGGCTACGGGGCGGGCTTTTTGTGCCATCTGGCCCTGGACAGCGCCTGCCACGGCTACGTGTACCAAAAGGCGGCGGAGGGACCTGTGTCCCACGGAGCACTGGAGGGGGAGTATGACCGGCTGCTGATGCAGGCCGACGGGGTAGACGCTATGGCGGGGGGCCACCATCTGCCCCGGGTGTCCCTGCCCCAGGTGTGGCAGGCTGCCGCCCGGGCCTATGAGCACGCCTCCCCCAGAAAGGTGAAGCAGGCCTACCGCTCCATGGGCCGCTATACCGGTATTCTGACCAGTACTTATGGCAGGCCTACAGGCAAGGTGCTGGATGCGGTATCCCTGATTCCGCCCTGCCGCTCCGCCAAGGGGATCTCTCTCCAGCGCAAGCCGGACCCCAACTCCCTGGAGAGCAGCGCGGTGATGGGCCGGCTGATGAGCCGTGCGGTGGAGGAGACTGCCCGGCAGGTGACTGCCTTTTTTGACGCCATCGACCGCAGAGCTCCCATCCCGGACTGGTTTGACCGGGATTTCAAGGGCAATCCCCCCGCCCCGGCCCTGGAGCAGCTGCGTCTGCAGGGGGCTCACAGCTGAGGCGGCGACTTACCTCCCTCAAAAAACAAATGTAACGGCCCGTGCCGAGCACTTTGCTCAGCGCGGGCCGTTTTTCTGTTCCGGCAGGGTGGGGCTGTCCTGCTGAAACTCGGTCATCTGCCCCCAGTACCGCTTGGGCATGTTGCTGCGGCGCAGGTTGGGGTTGTACCGCCCCTCGATGGAGATGGTGTGGTAAAACCGCCGCCAAAGGCGGCGATAAATGAGCTCCTCCTCTCCCGGCGGTGCGGCCTGGAAGTCCTCCACCGGCAGAATGCGCCATATCCCCGGCCGGTGGAACAGGGCCTGGCGGTGGGTGCGGTCGTGGATTACGAAAGCCTCGCCGGGAAAGCGGGCGCAGAAGTGGGGACGCAGCAGGGGAAGCACCTGATTTTTGGGCTCAATCTCCCCTAACAGCACCCCCTCCAGCTGGGAGAAGCGGAGAAAGCCCTTGTAGAGGTGGGCCTCCCGCAGCAGGTGGTGCACCGCCTGATTCACCACCGCCACCCGGGGATCGGTGAGATGAGCGACCACCGCCGGGCCCAGCTGGTAGCCCAGGCGGATAAAGCGCCACAGGTGCAGCTCCCGCTCCTCCAGGCAGGTGAGAAAGCCCCGGCGCACCAATGACTGGGCCAGGGGGGAGATCCGGGCGGCCAGGGAGCGGTACACCCGTCCGGCGTGCTCCTGGCTGCTCTCCACCCGGCGCTGGGGAAACAGGGAGATCCGGGGGTCGTCGGGGGCGGAGAAGAGGGCGGGGGCCTCCCGGCGGAGATAGCTCTCGTACACGCAGGTGAGAAAGCCGGCAAAGCTGCCGTCGTAGCAGTAGCAGACCTGGCTCCAGGCCACGGTACCATCCCCTCCTTTCCTCAGCCGGTTTCATCAAACAGGGAGAGCTGCTCCGGGGCGTGCTGGAGCAGCATGGGACGCTCCTGGGCCACCAGGTGGCGCAGCACCCCGTCGGGGGCCACCCGCAGCCCCTCCAGCATCCTGCCCCCGCAGGTGATGAAGTACTGGGCCCGCTTGAGCACCACCCCCAGGGTCTTGAGCCCCTGGAAGGTGAGCCCGCCCGCCCGGCGGGCGGTGAGAATGCGCCGGGCGGACTTTACCCCGATGCCGGGCACCCGCAGCAGGGCCTCGTAGTCCGCCCGGCACACCTCCACCGGAAAGAACTCCAGATGGCGCAGGGCCCAGGAGCACTTGGGGTCCACCAGGGGGTTAAAGTCAGGCTGGGCCTCGTCCAGCAGCTCCTCCGCCCGGAAGTGGTAGTAGCGCAGCAGCCAGTCGGCCTGGTAGAGGCGGTGCTCCCGCAGCAGCGGAGGCTGGAAGCCCTGGGGGGCGGGGAGCAGCTTGCTGTCCGACACCGGCATGTAGGCTGAGAAAAACACCCGCTTGAGCTTGTACTTGTCGTACAGCGCCTGAGTGAGCTGAAGGATATGCCGGTCGCTCTCCGGGGTGGCGCCGATGATCATCTGGGTGGACTGCCCCGCGGGGGCGAAGCGGGGGGCATGGCGGTAGCGGGTCAGCTCCTGCCGGGAGAGGAAAATCCCGTCCCGGATCTGGGCCATGGGGGCCAGAATAGCCGCCTTCTCCTTGTCCGGGGCCAGCAGACGCAGACTGCGCTGGCTGGGCAGCTCGATATTCACCGACAGCCGGTCGGCCAGCAGGCCCAGCTGCCGGGTGAGCCCCGGGTCGGCCCCTGGGATGGCCTTGGCGTGGATGTAGCCCCCAAAGCCGTACTCCTCCCGCAGCAGGCGCAGCGCGGCCACCATGGCCTCGGTGGTGCGGTTGGGGCTGCCCCACACGGCGGAGGAGAGGAAGAGCCCTTCGATGTAGTTGCGCCGGTAGAAGGCGATGGTGAGTTCGGCCAGCTCCCGGGGGGTAAAGGCCGTCCGGGGCAGGTCGTTGGAGCGGCGGTTGACGCAGTACTGGCAGTCGTAGATACACCGGTTGGTCATCAGCACCTTGAGCAGAGTGACGCACCGCCCGTCGGCGGAGAAGGTGTGGCAGCATCCGGCGGCCATGGTGCTGCCCAGCCTCCCCGGCCGCCCGCTCCCGCTGACTCCGCTGGAGGTACAGGCGGCGTCGTACTTGGCCGCGTCGGTCAAAATGGTCAGCTTGTCCAGCAGCTCCATGGGGCAGCCCTCCGAATCGAACTAATGTACGGACATTATACATCGAACTGATGTACGGGTCAAGAGGAAGAAAATGCATGCGCCCCCATCCAGAGGGGATGGGGGCGCATGCAGGAAGACGGAAGATTCAGACCTCCAGAGGCCGGCGGCGGGAGAGGACAATCCCCACCACCAGGACAGCCGCTGCACAGACGATGCCGATAAGGTCGGTGACAGGCTCCGGCACTATCAACAGGACGCCGATGCAGATAAACAAAAGACGCATGAGAAGGCCTTTGCCTCGCTCCAGCTTGCCGTAGCCAAACATATAGCCCTGCAGGCCGGCGGCAATAAAGATAATGCCGATAATGGCGGTAAAGATGGTCCACAGGGTGCCGAGGATGGAGTCGCCCATGAGAATGAGCTCTGGATTATAGACGAAGAAGAAGGGGAGAAAGTAGATGATGCAGCCCAGGCGCATGGCGGTGAAGCCGGTTTTTACCGGACTGGTGTGGGCAATGGAGCCGGCGGTAAAGCAGGCCAGGCACACAGGGGGCGTGATGTAGGAGAGCATACCCCAGTACATGACAAACAGGTGCACAGCCATGGGCTCAAAGCCCACAGTGGTCAGGGCGGGGACAAGGACGATAGCGATAAAGATATACGCCGCGCTTACCGTCATACCGAAGCCCAGAATAAAGCAGGCCAGCGCGCCCAGCAGAAGGAGCAGGAAGGGATGGCCGCCCGCCATAAACAACAGCTCGGCGGAAAAGGCCTGGGCCATGCCGGTCATGGAGAGAGTGCCTACAATAAAGCCCACAGCGGCCAGGATGGTGGCCATCTCCGAGAGAATCTTGGCGTTTTCCCATACCAGCTCCACCCATGTGCTCTTTTTAAAGCGGGTCTTCTTTTTTATCTGCGCCACCACCAGCAGGAGAATGGAGATGTAATAGGGGGCGTGAAGCTCTACGGAGGAGAAGAGCATCAGGAAGATGAGCAGGATCAGCGCCACCAGGTACCACCAGCCGTCCTTCAGAGTTTCCTTCAGCTTGGGCAGCTCCGCCTGGGGCAGGCCGTAGAGATCGTTTCGCGCCGCATAAAAGTCAACCTGAATGACCAGGCTGAAATAGTAGAGCAGAGCGGGGATGGCGGCGGCCACAATGACAGTGGAGTAGGAGGTGTTGAGGAAGGAGGCCATGATGAAGGCCACAGCGCCCATGACCGGGGGCATCAGCACGCCGCCGGTGGAGGCGCAGGACTCCACCGCCGCCGCCACATCCGAGCGGTAGCCGTTTGCCTTCATGGTGGGAATGGTAATGGAGCCGGTGGTGATGACGTTGGAGATTATCCCCCGGATTTGATTGCCTTTTACCCCATTACCGACGACGGCCCTATCAGTCAGTTGGTGCAAAAGGGCGTCGATGCGGGATTTGAGGTGTTTGTGGGCGG
>CALWWS010000252.1 GCA_944385305.1 uncultured Oscillospiraceae bacterium
CCGTGGGTTTTGCAGGCCAGGGCGGCAATGGCCCGCCCGGCGGCCACGGTGGGGGCGGGCTCCTGCCCGGTGCCCGAGAGGACGGCCCCGTCCACCGTGCCGGGATAGACCATTAAATAGCCCCGTACGGCAAAGGAGCCCATGGAGTGGCCCATGAGGAAATAGGGGAGGTCCGGGTACTCACGACCGGCCAGAAGGCGCAGGGCCCGCACATCCCGCAGCACATAGCGCCAGCCCTGCCGGTCGCCAAACCAGCCGTACTCCGCCGGCGAGGAGGCGGTGCGCCCGTGCCCCAGGTGGTCGTGGCCAACCACTGCCCAGCCCCGGTCTGCCAGAAAGCGGGCAAAGGGGTCGTAGCGGCCCATATGCTCCGAGATGCCGTGCACCAGCTGCACCACACCCCGGGGGGGCGTGCATCCCTCGGGCAGCCACCAGCAGGCATAGACCTGGTGGACGCCGTCACTGGAGGGGTAGGTAAATTCCCGCCGGATTGCCATGGAAAAGACACTCCTCATATGGTAGAATAAGAAGAACAATAACTGGTAAAAACAGTTTACGCCACATGGCGTCCGCCGTCAAGAGGCAGGGGACGTCCGGCGGCTGCCCCGGCGCCCCGGAGAGATGCCTGGGAGCGGCGTGGGACGGGACAGGAGTGAGGAACATGGGGAAGACACTGGTGCTGGCGGAAAAGCCCTCTGTGGGCCGGGAATTGGCCCGGGTGCTGGGCTGTAAGCGGAGCGGCGAGGGCTGCCTGGAGGGGGAGAAATACATCGTCACCTGGGCCCTGGGCCACCTGGTGGAGCTGGCCGCCCCCGAGGAGTACGACAAGGCCTGGGAGAAGTGGGACATGCTCACCCTGCCCATGCTGCCCCAGAAGATGAAGACAGTGGTGATCAAGCAGACCGGACGCCAGTTCCGGGCGGTACAGGCGCTGATGAAGCGGCCCGACGTATCCCAGCTGGTGATCGCCACCGACTCCGGCCGGGAGGGGGAGCTGGTGGCCCGGTGGATCATGGAGAAGGCGGGCTGGAAAAAGCCCGCCCAGCGCCTGTGGATTTCATCCCAGACGGATCGGGCCATCCGGGAGGGCTTTGCCAACCTGCGCCCCGCCTCGGAGTACGACAACCTCTTCTACTCCGCCCGGGCCCGTAGCCAGGCCGACTGGCTGGTGGGGCTCAATGTGACCCGGGCCCTCACCTGCAAGCACAACGCCCAGCTCTCCGCCGGACGGGTGCAGACTCCCACCCTGGCCCTCATCGTGGATCGGGAGGCGGAGATCCGCCGCTTTGTGCCCAAGGAGTTCTATACCATTGCGGCAAAGACCGAGGGCTTTACCGCCACCTGGCGGGACAAAAACGGCCAGGCCCGCCTCTTTGACCGCGCCCGGGCGGAGGAGCTGGTGGAACGGCTGGGCGGCAAGAGCGGTGTGATCACCCAGGTGAAGCGAACCTATCAGCAGGTTCCGCCCCCCGCCGCCTATGACCTGACCGAGCTGCAGCGTGACGCCAACCGGAAGTACGCCTACTCCGCCAAGGAGACCTTGTCCATCATGCAGTCCCTCTACGAGGTGCACAAGCTGCTCACCTATCCCCGCACCGACTCCCGCTATATCTCGGACGATGTGGTGCCCACCCTGCCCGAGCGGCTGCGCAGCGTGATGGTGGAGGAGTATAAGCCCCTGGCCCAGGCCATTTTGAAAAGCCGGCCTCTCCAGACCCGCTACCTGGTGAACAACGCCAGGGTGACCGACCACCACGCCATCATCCCTACCGAGGAGCAGGCGGATCTGTGGCGGCTGAGCGGGCCGGAGCGGAACATTTACGACCTGGTGGTGCGCCGTTTTTTGGCGGTGCTGATGCCTCCCTTTGTCTATGAACAGGTGAGCCTGGTACTTACAGCGGAGGGAGAGACTTTCACCGCCAAGGGGAAAATCGTCAAAGACCCCGGCTGGCGGGCGGCCTACGGCCAGTCCTACCAGAGCGAGGAGGAGGACGAGGAGGAGGAAAAGGATCAGAACCTGCCTGAGCTCAAGCAGGGAGACCGGGTGAGCCTGCGGGCCGTGCGGGTGCAGCCGGGCAAGACTGCGCCCCCCAAGCGGTACACCGAGGCCACCCTGCTCACCGCCATGGAGCACCCCGCGGGCCAGGTGCAGGACAAAGAGCAGGGGAAGATTCTGGAGGAGACTGGCGGCCTGGGTACCCCGGCCACCCGGGCGGACATCATTGAAAAGCTCTTCTCCGCCTTCTACATCGAGCGGCGGGGGAAGGAGCTGGTGCCCACCTCCAAGGGCATTCAGGTGGTGGACCTGGCCCCCGCCGACCTGCGCTCGGCGGCCCTCACCGCCCGGTGGGAGCACCGCCTGGGGGAGATCGCCGCAGGCAGGCAGGAGGAGGGGCGCTTTGTGGAGGAGATGCGCGCCTACGCCGCCCGCCTGGTGGGGGAGGTGAAGGCCAGCGACGCCTCCTACCGCCACGACAACCTCTCCCGGGAGAAGTGCCCCCAGTGCGGCAAGCTGCTGCTCAATGTCCAGGGCAAGCGGGGGAAGATGCTGGTCTGCCCCGACCGGGAATGCGGCTACCGGCGCAGCGTCACCCAGACCACCAACGCCCGCTGCCCCAACTGCCACAAGAAGATGGAGCTGCGGGGGGAGGGGGAGAACCAGATCTTCGCCTGTGTGTGCGGCTACCGGGAGCGGCTGAGCGATTTTAAAAAGCGCCGGGAGAGCAAATCGGCCGGCAAGGGAGATGTGCGCCGCTATCTGGCCCAGCAGCAAAGGGAGGAGACGGGCAACTCCGCCCTGGCCCAGCAGTTGGCCAAGTGGATGGAGCAGAACAAGAAGCAGGGGGGCCGGATGTGAATGTGAACTGGTTTTCTCCGGCGGAACTGGAGTACCTGCTGCGCATTGTGCTGGCCGCCCTGTGCGGCGGCGCGGTGGGCTTTGAGCGGGAGCGCCGGCTCAAGAGCGCGGGCATCCGCACCCACATCATTGTGGCCCTGTCCGCGGCGCTGATGATGGTGGTGTCCAAGTATGGATTTATGGATGTGCTGAACCTGAACAGCGTGTCTCTGGACGCCTCCCGCATTGCGGCGGGCGTGGTAACCGCCATCGGCTTTCTGGGTGCGGGGGTCATCTTTGTGCGCAAGCAGTCGGTAAGCGGGGTAACCACCGCCGCGGGACTGTGGGCCACCGTGGGGGTGGGCATCGCCGTGGGCGCGGGGCTCTACTTCACCGGCGTGGCGGCCACGGCGGTGATTGTGCTGGTGCAGGTGGTGCTCCACCACAACACTCCGCTGACCAAAACCCAGCAGGCGGGGATTGTGGTGCTCAGCCTGCCCGCCGACTGTGACGGCCTCACCCAGGCATACCGGGAGCTGGAACAGGCTGTGGAAAGCGTGGAGGGCATAGAGGCGGTTCGCCAGGCGGATGGCGGCATGCGGGTACGCTGCGATGTGGTATTCCCCGCTCACTACACCCCGGAGGACATCCTCCGGCAGCTTCGCGGCTGCCCGGCCATTCAATCCCTGGAGATGCACCTGCCCGGCTGAGATGATTGCCCCAAACCCATGAGACAGCCGGGCTGCGGAGCACGGTTTAACCCGTCTAAAAAATTTTTTGAAAACTTAAAAAAACACTTGACGGCCAGAGAGGAATGTGCTATTCTTTAATCAGAAATGATAATCATTACTGATTAGCATAAAATAAATTATACTTACAGGAGGACAATCACAATGAAAAAGTTTGTTTGCTCTGTCTGCGGTTACGTGCACGAGGGTGACTCCGCGCCTGACATTTGCCCCATCTGCAAGGCCCCCAAGGAGAAGTTCATTGAGCAGGGCGGCGAGAAGACCTGGGCTGCCGAGCATGTTGTGGGCGTGGCCAAGGGCGTGTCCGAGGATATTCTCAAGGATCTCCGGGCAAACTTTGAGGGCGAGTGCTCCGAGGTTGGCATGTACCTGGCCATGGCCCGTGTGGCTCACCGCGAGGGCTATCCCGAGATTGGCCTGTACTGGGAGAAGGCCGCCTGGGAGGAGGCCGAGCACGCCGCCAAGTTTGCCGAGCTGCTGGGCGAGGTGGTGACCGACTCCACCAAGAAGAACCTGGAGATGCGTGTGGAGGCTGAGAACGGCGCCACCGCCGGCAAGTTTGACCTGGCCAAGCGCGCCAAGGCCGCCAATCTGGACGCCATCCACGACACCGTCCACGAGATGGCCCGTGACGAGGCCCGCCACGGCAAGGCCTTCGAGGGTCTGCTCAAGCGCTACTTCGGCTAATCTACCATCAGTTAAGAAGGAGAATGGTCAGCATGGATAAGTACGAGTGCCCCTGCGGCTATGTGTACGACCCCGCCGCGGGCGACCCTGAGCACGGCGTGGCTCCCGGTACCCCCTGGGAGCAGGTCCCCGCGGACTGGGAGTGCCCCACCTGCGGCCTGGGCAAGGACGTCTTTGAGAAGGTATAAGTTCCCTTGTGTATTTGAGGGCGGGCAGAAATGCCCGCCCTCTTTTTATGGAGACATAGTCTGTACTTTGGCGGAATGATACGCGGGTAAGGGGGATTTCCCACAGCTTTTTCTGATTTTTGCGTCTGCGGCCAAAGCAGGACGGCAGCTATTTTCTACACCGCCGGCGGTTGACATTTTGTCCGGTGGTGGGTAAGCTGGTCACAACTACGAGACCAGGGAGGAAGATGAGATGACCCGGGAGGCAATGACACAGATGCTCCGGCGGGAGATGGTTCCCGCCCTGGGGTGTACCGGTCCCACCGCCTACGCGCTGGCCGCCGCCTGCTGCCGGCCCCACCTGACCGGAGAAGTGACGGGGATGGACGTGTATGTCAGCCCTGCGTTTTTGAAGATTGGCTTTGGAGTGGCCACACCGGGCACGCCGGAGCCGGGGATCGCCATTGCATCCGCCATAGGCCTGCTGGGGGGCGATATGACCCGGGGGCTGGAGGTGCTGGAGAGCGCCGGGCCGGAGGATGTGAAGCGGGCCCACGAGATGGTGGAAGAGGGCAAGGTGCGCGTTTTGTGCGACTGGGAGCAGACGGGGGTCTATGTCCGGGCGGAGGTGCAGACGCACAAGGAGCGGGTGGCCGCCGTGGTGGCGGGCACCCATGACGGGATTCAGGGCGTCTGGGTGGACGGCAGGCCGGTGCTGGAAAACCCGCCCGCCAGCGAGGAGCTGACGGAGGAAGAGGCCGGGCTGAATCTGGAGATGATCTTCGACTATGTGGAGCACTGCCGCCCCGGGGAGCTGCGCTTTCTGCTGGAGGGCTATCGGATGAACGCCGCCCTGGCAGAGGACGGGCTGAAGCAGTCCTTCGGCCTGTGCAGCGGCCGGGCCCACCTGCGGGATACCTTTCCCGCCGGGCAGATCCCCGAAGATCTCTTCCAGCGGCCCCTGGACTATCTGCCCGCCTCCCTGGCGGAAAAGGTGCGGGTGATGGTCAGCGCCGCCTCCGACGCCCGCATGGGGGGCAGCCGGATGCCTGCCATGGCGGCCATGGGGGACGGAAACCAGGGGATTACCGCCACACTGCCCGTGGGCCTGGCGGCAGAGCATCTGGGTGCGTCGGAGGAGGAGACCATCCGGGCGCTGGCCATGAGCTGCCTGATGCTGTTCTACGTAAAAATCCACACCGGCCGGGCGGCCGCCTTCTGCCTGTGCGCCATCGCGGCGGCGGCGGGAGTGGCCGCGGGGGTGGGCTATCTGAAGGGGCTGACCCAGGCCCAGATCCGGGCCGCCGTGAAAAACGTCATAGCTCCCCTGGCGGGGATGCTGTGCGACGGAGCCAAGAACGCCTGCGCCCTGAAGATGTCCATCGCGGCTACCTCCGCCCTCTCGGCGGTGGAGCTGGCCGCCGCTGGGGTGGAGGCGGGCTACTATGACGGCGTGGCGGATTACACACTGGAGCAGACGGTATCCTGCATCACCCGGATTGGGACAGCGGCCCAGGAGCTGCTGGACCGGTGCATGGTGGAGGAGATTCTCGCCAAGCAGGCCAGAGAGGCCGGCGCACCCTGAACCAAATAAAAAGCCGCGCTTTCGGGGGAAATCCCCCCGAAAGCGCGGCTTTTTGACTCAGAGCAGATTTTTGACCACCCGGCCGTCCTGGATGACCAGCTTGACGTTGTCCGCATTTCGCAGCACGCTGATGTGCTCGTCGGGATGGCCGGAGACCAGCAGCACGTCGGCCAGCTTGCCCGGCTCCAGGGTGCCCAGCTGATCCTCCATCTGCAGCAATCTGGAGTTGACCCTGGTGGCCATAGTGAGGATCTCCATGGGGGTGAAGCCCGCCGTCTCCAGCCGCTCCAGCTCCAGGGTGGCGTCCTGGTAGGAACAGCCAAAGCTCTCGTCCCCCAGAAAGTCGCAGCCTACGCCCACCGGGATGTGGGCCTTCCTGGCCAGCTCCAGGGAGCGGTAGTGGGCCTCGTAGGACTGCTGGGTCTTTTCCCGCAGGTAGGGGAGCACGTCCGGCTTCTTCTCAAAATAGCACTTGGAGGCATGCATGATGGCCAGGGTGGGTACCAGGTAGCAGCCGTTTTTCACCATCAGCTCGATGCACCGCTCGTCCAGGTAGAAGCCGTGCTCAATGCACTTCACCCCGTTTTGCAGGGCCAGCAGAATGCCGCGGTTTGCCTGGGCGTGGGTGGTGACGTAGCTGCCCATGTTCTCCGCCTCCTCCACCGCCGCCCGGATCTCCTCCTGGCTGAAGTGGCTGTGAGGCGTGGCCCGGTCCCCCTGGGAGAACACCCCGCCGGTGGTCATGATCTTGATGAGATCCGCCCCGTTTCGCATGTTGATCCGGCAGGCCCGGCGCACCTCGTCCACTCCGTTGGCAATGATGGCGGGGCTGTAGGTGTGCAGGCTGGCCTCCAGGGTGAGGCGCTGGTAGGCGTCCCCGTGGCCGCCGATCTGGGTGATGATCTTGCCCGCGCCGAAGATGCGGGGCACGTCCAGCAGACCCTCCGCCACCGCCGGACGCAGCAGGATCACATCGCTGCCCAGATCCCGGATGGCGGTATAGCCTTGCTCCCGCAGCTGGGAGAGATCCCGCAGGGCGCGCGCCATACTCAGCTGGGGAGTGATGCTCACCCAGTCCACCGCCACGGCGCTGCCCCAGCCCATGTGGGTATGGGCCTCGATAAGGCCGGGGAGAATGGTGGCGTTTTCTGCGGTGTACACCTGGGCGTTGGGGTAGGGGGGCAGCTCGCTCTGCCGGCAGACCAGCTTGATTTTATTTCCCTCCAGCACCACCGCGCCGTCGGGGATGGGGGGGCCGCCGTTACCGTCCACTACCCGGCCCTTGAGAACGATCATGGCAAAGACTCCTTTTCTGAAAAAGTGGCCGTGGGCCCTGTTTGCCTCTCTACTGTAACAAAAAGAGGGAGGGTTGAACAGAGGGTTTCAGAGGGCGGGAGAAAATTTGTGCAGGTTTTTCGGCTTGTGCCCGAGTTGGAAACCGGCTATAATGGGAGCGGCGGCTCCGCCGCCGGTATTGGCAGGAAGGAGCGAAAAGAAATGGTAACGCTGGCACAGAGAATTGAGCAGCTGCGCACCCAGGCCAACCTGGGCAGGCCGGCTCTGGCGGCCGCCCTGGGCTTCCCCAAGGGCGCCATTGAGAAGTTTGAGACCGGGCGGCAGACCCCCACTAAGGAGCAGCAGGAGAAGATGGCTGCCTATTTCGGGGTATCCCTGTTCTATCTGCGGGGGGAGAGCAGCGACCCCACCCGCCAGGACGACTGGATGACCCTGTCCCCGGCGGATATGGACGACGACCCGCCGCCCCCCGCCCCCCGCCCCGCCCCCAAGCGTCCCAAGGGGGAGGAGCCGGAGCAGGGCACGGTGCTGGACGCCCTGCTGGGCGGCAGACAGATGCAGCAGACGGTGCGCCAGGCGGTGCTGGAGGTGCTCCGCTCCCCTGAGGGGCAGGAGATCCTGTCCAAGGCCATCGCCAAGGCCCTGGCCGGGCAGAAATAATAAAAGCGGCCTGCCGCGCGTATGCGCGGCAGGCCGCTTTTTTGCGGTGGGTTATGCGTTATCCACGATCTCGCCGGTGAGCACCGTCTTGCTCTCCACGGTGAGCTCGCCGTTTACGCAGTCCACGGTAAGGGTGTCCCCGGGGGCCACCTGGTCGGCAATGATTTTGCGGCTGATGAGGGTCTCCACCGTGTGCTGTACGAAGCGGCGCAGGGGCCGGGCGCCGAAGGCGGGGTCGTAGGCGCTGTCGATAATAAACCGCTTGGCGGCGTCGGTGAGGTGGACGGTGAGCTGCTTCTCCGCCAGCCGGCGGTTGAGCTCGGCGGCGAGCAGGTCGATGATGCCGGTAATGTTCTCCTTGGTCAGGGGCTTGTAGAACACGGTCTCGTCCAGTCGGTTGAGGAACTCCGGCCGGAAGGAGTGGCGCAGCAGATCCTGCACCGCGCTTTTGGCCTCTTCCGTAA
>CALWWS010000253.1 GCA_944385305.1 uncultured Oscillospiraceae bacterium
AGCAGGACATCATTATCCTCAACGACACCTACAACGCCAACCCCCAGTCCATGCGGGCGGCGGTGGAGGTGCTCTCCACCACCAAGGGGGAGTACAAGGTGGCCGTGCTGGGGGATATGCTGGAGCTGGGGCCCCTGGCCCCCGCCCTCCACGCCGGGGTGGGGGAGTACCTGGGCAAGACGGGGATCGACTGCCTGGTGGCGGTGGGCGATCTGGCCCGGCACATCTACAACGCCGCCCAGAGCGCCCCGGTGCCCGAGTGCTACTACTGCACCACAAAAGAGGAGGCCAAGACCACCCTGGACAGCGTGGTGAAACCCCACGCTACCATTCTGGTCAAGGCCTCCCGGGGAATGGCGTTTGAAGAGCTGGTGGAATATCTCAAGTCGGTGACCCAGCCGGTGTAAGCTCCGGCCCGGTCAGCCGAACAGCCGGGCCAGGTTCTCCCGGAAGGGGGGATAGATAACCCCTTTTTCCGTGATGATGCCGGTGAGCAGGCTGTGGGGAGTCACGTCGAAGGAGGGGTTGTACACCTCCACCTGGGCGGGCGCGGTCTGCACGCCCCCCAGGGTGCGCACCTCGTCCTTGGCCCGCTGCTCAATGGGAATGCCCGAGCCGTCGGCCAGGCTCAGGTCGATGGTGGAGCAGGGCAGGGCGGTGTAGAAGGGCACCCCGTGGAAGTGGGCGTTCACCGCCACCGAGTAGGTGCCGATCTTGTTGGCAAAGTCGCCGTTGGCCGCCATGCGGTCGCAGCCCACCACCACCATGTCAATCTGCCCCTTGGCCATCAGGCTGGCGGCCATGTTGTCCGCAATCAGGGTGGTGGGGATGTGATCCGCCACCAGCTCATAGGCGGTAAGCCGGGCGCCCTGGAGGAGGGGTCGGGTCTCATCGGCGTAAACCATATCTACTTTACCCTGCTCGTGGGCGGCCCGAATGACCCCCAGGGCGGTGCCGTACCCCCCGGTGGCCAGGGCCCCGGCATTGCAGTGGGTGAGAATGCGGGCGTGGTCGGGCACCACCTGGGCGCCGTGGGCCCCCATGGCTTTGCACATGGCCACGTCCTCCCGGTGGATGGCCACGGCCTCCTCCACCAGGGCGGCGGGGTCGCCCCCGCAGGCGGCGGCCTTGCGGGCCATGCGGTCCAGGGCCCAGAACAGGTTGACCGCCGTGGGCCGGCTGGCGGCCAGGACGGCTTTGGCCTCGTCCAGATCCGCCCCCTCCAGGGCGGCCAGGCAGTAGGCGTAGGCGGCGCTCACCCCGATGGCGGGGGCCCCCCGCACCACCATGGTGGTGATGGCGTGGGCCACCTTGCGGTAGTCGGTGTAGGCCAGCCACTCCTCGGTGACAGGCAGCTTGGTCTGATCCAAGAGGTAAAGTGTATTTCCTTGCCAGCGAACGGCGTCCATAAAAGACAGACCTCCAATCCAATTTCACTACGTGCTATCATAACACAACGCACAGCGGGAGTAAAGAAACGATGATCGATATTTCAGTCTCCAACTTAGTCAAGGAATTTGAGGTGGGCAGCCGGATTTTGGACGGGCTGTCCTTTCAGATTGACCAGGGGGAGCGGGTAGGCCTGCTGGGAAAAAACGGGGCGGGCAAGACCACCGTGTTTAAAATCCTCACCGGGGAGCTGGACTGGGACGAGGGGGAGGTGACCGTGGCTCCGGGGAAGGGGATCGGCCTCATCTCCCAGATCCCCGTCTATCCCGCCGGGTACACGGTGGAGGACGTGCTGGGCACCGCCTTCGACAAGCTGCGGGCCATGGAGGAGGAGATGGAGCAGCTGGCCGGCCGGATGGCCGACGACGCCGACCCGGCCCTCTTGAAGCGCTACGACACCCTCGCCGCCGCCTACGAGCACGGGGGCGGGTACGAGCAGAGCACCAGCCTGAACAAGGTGTGCAGCGGCCTGTCCATTTCCGGGGAAATGCGGAGCCAGATCTTCGACAGCCTGTCCGGCGGGGAGAAGACCCGGGTGAACCTGGCCCGTCTGATTCTGGAGGACACCGACATCCTCCTGCTGGTCGAGCCGACCAACCACCTGGATCTCCGGGCCACCGAGTGGCTGGAGGAGTATCTGGACAAATATAAGGGGACGGTGCTGGCCATCTCCCACGACCGCTGGTTTCTGGACCGGGTGGTGAAGCGGGTCATCGCCATCCGGGACGGGAAGGCGGAGTTCTACGCCGGCAATTACAGCTTTTACGTGGAGGAGCGGGAGCGGCGCTATCAGGAGCAGCTCAAGCAGTACGAGAAGGAACAGGCCAAGATCGAGCAGCTCCAGCAGGCCGCCGACCGGCTGCGGGTGTGGGCCTACTCGGGCAACGACAAGACCTTCAAGCGGGCCCAGTCCATGGAGAAGCGGATGGAGCGCCTGCGCACCACCGACAAGCCAACCCGGGAGCGGCAGCTGGATATCCGCTTCGGGGAGCGGGAGTTCCGGGGGGACGAGGTGCTCACCGTGAAGGGCCTGAAGAAGTCCTTTGACGGGCGCACCCTCTTTGACGGGGTGGAGCTGGAGGTGGTGGGAGGCGAGCGCATCGCCCTGCTGGGGGACAACGGCACCGGCAAATCCACCCTTTTGAAGATCCTCCTGGGGGAGGAGCAGCCCGACGGGGGAAAGATACGGATGGGGCCCACTGTAAAGGTGGGCTACCTGCCCCAGATCATCCATTTCTCCCACCCGGAGCGCAATCTGGTGGACACCATGATCTACAGCCAGGACTGCTCCACCCAGACGGCCCGCAACCGTCTGGCCGCCTTCAATTTCCGGGGGGAGGACGTGTTCAAGCCGGTGTCCGCCCTGTCCGGCGGCGAGCTGAGCCGCCTGCGGCTGTGCATGCTCATGGATGAGACCATCAACCTTTTGGTGCTGGACGAGCCCACCAACCACCTGGACGTGGACAGCCGGGAGTGGATTGAGCGCTCGGTGGAGGAGTACGGGGGCAATCTGCTCTTCGTCTCCCACGACCGCTATTTTATCAACCGCTTTGCAAACCGGATCTGGATGCTGGAGGACGGGCATATCACCGACTTCCGGGGCACGTTTGCCCAGTTCCGGGCGGCCCGGGAGCGGGCGGGGAGCCAGGCGGCCGCTCCGGCAAAGGCCCAGCCGGAGAAGAAGGAGAAGCCCCGCCGCCCCGGCGGCACCAAGGAGCTGGAAAAGCAGGTGGCGGCGGCGGAGCGGGCGGTGGCCAAGGCGGAGGAGCGGCAGTACGAGCTCTCCCAGAAGGCCGAGGAGGTGGCCTCCAACTACCTGGAGCTGCAGAAGGTCTGCGAGGAGCAGAAGGCCCTGGAGGAGGAGATTGCCGCCCTCTACACCAAATGGGAGACCCTGGCGGC
>CALWWS010000254.1 GCA_944385305.1 uncultured Oscillospiraceae bacterium
ATGAGCCAGATTGTGTATACCTCCACCAATCCAGCGGTGGCCGACGTGAACGCCAACGGGGGCATCGCCCTGCTCTCCCCCGGTACGGCGGAGATTATCGCCACCCTCCCGGCGGACAACAACTACCAGGTGCGCGTCCCCGTCACGGTGGAAGATCACTTCAGCTGGGAGTACCGGTGGGCGGAGGAGACCCTCTACCTCCCGGTGGACAGCGAGGGATTCAACTACCTGGAGATGTACGGGGTGGGCAAGGACACCTCCATTACGGCCATCGACTGGAGTATCGGAGATTCCTCCCTGGCCACGCTGCGCAGCAACAGCGGCAGCCCCAACTGGTGCGGGCTGGAGGGACTCTCACCTGGCACCACCACGGTGACCGGCGTGGTGCACTTCAGCGCCTGGACCAATGTGGGCACCCTGCCCATGACGGATACCATCTCCTTCCAGCTGGTGGTGGAATAAACAGCAGCGCCGCCTGCGGGCCGGCCCCCCAGAGGGGCCGGCCCAAAATAAAATAAAAAAATTTTTGCAGAAAATAAAACCGGGGAGGGAAGAACGGTGTCCTCATACTCAGAGACAGCACAGCAGGGCGGCGGAGGGCTGCCCGCCGTCTGGAAAGAGAATGGAGGAACGAACGATGAACAAGCGTTTTCTGCAAAAAGCCGCGTCCCTGATTTTGGCCGCCGCCTGCACGGCGGGGCTGCTGGCGCCCCCCGCCCTGGCGGCGGGAGAGGGCGGCGCACTCCAGAGCGATCTGGAGGGTGAAATCCAGATTGCCGCCCAGCTCCAGACAGAGACTGGGAGCCAGACCCCCGTTGAGGGGGAGAGCCAGACCCCGGTTGAGGGGGAGGGCCAGACCCCCGGTGAGGGGGAGGGCCAGACCCCCGGTGAGGAGGAGGGTCAGACCCCCGGTGAGGAGGAGAGCCAGACTCCGGACAAGGAAGAAGAGGACGACCAGGAGGAGCAGACTGCCTGCCGCTACCACACCTGGAAGAACAACTACACCTCCCCCACCTGCACGGAGAAGGGACGATATGTCCGCACCTGCACCAAGTGCGGCGTTCAGGAGCTGCTCCAGGAGACCGACCCCATCGGGCACACCTACCGCTCCACAGTGACCCGCCAGCCCACCGTGGACCGGGAGGGGGAGGAGACCTACACCTGCGTGCGCTGTGGCGATACCTATACCAAGCCCATTGACAAGCTGCCCCAGGCTCAGGTGGCGGTGCAGACGGGGAACCGGAACAGCGGCAGCACCGCCCTGCCCAAGCTCTCCGCCCAGGAGATCACCCGCCTGCTGGAGCAGGCCCCCCTGGCGCTGACCGGGGAGCTGTTCGACGTGCAGCCCTCCGTCACCGCCCCCTACTCCACCGGCCAGGTGAAGTCCAGCGCCCTCCAGGCGGCGCTCAACCGGCTCAACGCCATGCGGCGCATTGCCGGACTGCCCAGCGTGGCCCTGGACGCCTCCCTGTGCCAGAGCGCCCAGTACGGCGCGGTGGTCACCGCCGCCAACGGCGGCCTGAACCACTATCCCACCAAGCCCGCGGGGATGGACGAGAGCTTCTACAAGGAGGGGAAATCCGCCTGCTCCAGCAGCAACCTGTCCGCCGGCTCCTCCCTGACCGGGGCGGTGGACGCCTTTATGGAGGATGACGGCAGCAACAACGTGGCCACCGTGGGACACCGCCGCTGGCAGCTCAACCCCAGCATGGGCAAGGTGGGCTTCGGCTACGCCGAGTCCGGCACCGGCTACGGCCGGTATGTGGTGGAGAAGGTCTTTGACCGCAGCGGCGGCAGCGTGGATTACGACTTTGTGGCCTGGCCCGCCTCGGGCAACTTCCCCGGGGACCTGATCAGCAGAAGCGTGCCCTGGAGCATCTCCCTCAATCCCAAGCTGTACAGCACCCCCAGCGCGTCCGACATCACTGTCACCGTCACCCGCCAGAGCGACGGCAAGACCTGGACCTTCCGCTCCGGCAGCGCGGACGGCATCTTCTACGTCAGCACCACCGGCATGGGCGAGGGGCCCTGCATCATCTTCCGCCCCGCCAGCGACAGCTATACCGGCAGCTACACCGTGTCCGTCCAGGGCCTGAAGGCGAAAAACGGCCAGAGCGTGGCCGACTTCACCTACCAGGTGGACTTCTTCTCCCTCCAGGGGGAGGAGGAGCAGGAGGAGAAGCCGGAGGCCCAGCAGCCCGACGGCCAGAAGCCGGAGGACGGCTCCGGCAGCGCCTCCGGCCAGATCTTCCCCGACGTGTCCGCCGCCCACTGGGCGGCCGGCTCCATCCGCCGGGCGGTGGAGGAGGGGATTGTGAAGGGCTACACCGACGGCACCTTCCGCCCGGCAACCACTACCACCGGCGCCTACTTCTCCGCCTTCCTGGCCCGGGCCTTCTACGCCGGGGAGTTTGTCGACCGTTCGGTCACCCCCTGGTACCAGCCCTACACCCAGACCATGCAGCGCCACGGCATTCTGGACGGCACCGACATGGGGGAGGACTTCACCTCCAGTGTCAACCGCCCCCTCACCCGGTACGACATGGCCCAGATGATGTACAATGTGCTCCTTGACTGCGGAGCTCAGATGCCGGACAGCGCCGCCATGAAGCAGGCCCAGGGCCAGATCCCCGACTGGAGCGGCGTGCCCGCCGGCTACCGTCAGGCGGTGTCCGCCTGCTACGCCCTGGGCCTGCTCAAGGGGCTGGGGGACGGCAGCTTCGGCGGAGCGCAGTCCATGAGCCGGGCGGAGGGCTGCGAGGTGGTCTTCCGGCTGGTGGACTACATGCAGCAGTAAAGGCCCTATGACCTACGGGGAGCTGCTCCGCGGGAGCCTGGCGTGGGATGCCGGGCGCACGCCGCCCCCCGGTGACCTGCCCGGCCGGGTGCTGGAGGGGCTGCGTCCCCCGCCCGGAAAGCCTCCCGCGCCGCCGGACCAGCCGGCAGAAAGGCCGGAGGCCCTGCGCCGGGAGCGGGGCCATGTGGCCAGCGCGGCGGGGGATTTGCAGATGCCGGTGCGCCAGCTCTACCGGAAGATCAAAAAGTACAGCATCCAGGTGGAGAAGTTCCGGGTGTGGGATTAAAAAAAGAGGGCCGTGTTCCCTTTGGAACACGGCCCTCCGTCTGTCTTATGGAATCAGCCCAGCAGGTAGGGGTAGCTCTCGTACACCGCGCAGATGGTGCGGCGCAGGGGGTCGTACAGACCGCAGGCGGGGTCGGCCACGTCGTACTCCTTCACCGCGCCGCCCAGGCGCACCCGGGTCTTGCCGTCAGCCAGCTTCACGAAGCCCTCGTTCTCGCTGTTCACAAAGTCCTCCTCGCTCCAGAAGAGGGTGAACTTGTCCTTGTAGGGCCGGCTGTCGTAGGGGCAGAAGGTGGCGCAGTTGCCGCACTCGTTGCACATGCCGTCCACGTGGATGATCTGCCGCTGGCGCATGCCGGGCACCGCTACCGCCACGTTGGCCCGGTTGGGGCACACCTCGGTGCAGGTCTCGCACACCGTGGCGCAGCCCAGGCAGCGGATGTCGTCGCAGCTTGCGCAGTCGGTGCACACATCCCCACGCTTGCCCAGGGGCTTGAAGTAGTCGGGGTTGACGTTCTTCTCCACATGCGCGTCGGCGTCAAAGGGCTGGATAGCCATGGCGGCCTTGGTGGCGCCCGCAATGGCCTCCACCACGGTGCCCGGGCCCTTCTGCCCGTCGCCCACCACAAAGACGTTCTTCACGGAGGACTCCAGGGTGTCGGC
>CALWWS010000255.1 GCA_944385305.1 uncultured Oscillospiraceae bacterium
CCGTCGGTGATGCCCCAGTTGTCGTGCAGCACCTTGGCGATGGGAGCCAGGCAGTTGGTGGTGCAGGAGGCGTTGGAGACGAACTGCATGCTGGAGTCATAGGTATTGTGGTTGACGCCCATAACGAACATGGGGGTGTCGTCCTTGGAGGGGGCGGACATGACCACCTTCTTGGCGCCGGCGTCAATGTGAGCCTGGGCCTTCTCCTTGGTAAGGAACATGCCGGTGGACTCCACCACATACTCGGCGTCCACGCTGCCCCAGGGGATCTCGGCGGGGTTCATGCAGGCAAAGAACTTGACGGTCTTGCCGTTGACGATGATGGAATCATCGGTGTACTCAATGGTGCCCTGGAACTGGCCGTGCATGGTGTCATAGCGCAGCATGTAAGCCATGTAGTCAGGGGTCATGAAGGGGTCATTGATGCCCACAAACTCGATATCGGAGCGGTTGATACCGGCGCGGAACACCAGACGACCAATTCTGCCGAAGCCATTAATGCCAACCTTAATGCTCATAGTGAATCTCTCCTTACTTTTTTAATGGCAAAACTTTCACAATGTCCGAACGCTACATATTATAGACGAAATGTTTGTGATTGAAAAGAGGAAAATTGTAAATATTTATGGGAAATATAGATAAAAAAACTAGCTTTAATCGGTAAACGTATTAGTTTCGACATTTTTCGACAAAAGAGCTTGAGTTGTGGGGGGGGCTTTGCTATACTAGCTAAAAACTGTGCATGATCTTTAAGGGAAAGCTGCATATCCTAGCGTGTGGATAAACGCGGGCTGCGAACCTGCGGGCGCGAGGGGGAGAAGGGCAGATGGAGTCTTTGGAAAAGGAACTTGGGGTGCTGCTGGCCGAGCAGATGCGGGAGCAGATGAACAACCTGTCCGCCGCGGTTCAGCTGCTGACCGATGAGCTGGGCGACCGGGACGAGAAATGCCGCCAGTATCTGGCCATTATGAACCAGAGCATGTACCGCATGATGCGCATGGTGAGCAATCTGGAGTATGTGAACGCCATGGGCGGAGCACGGGAGTTCCAGGGACGGGAGGTGGACCTGGCCGGTCTGTGCCGGGATCTGGAGTACCAGGCCCAGCCTCTGCTGCGCAGGGGAAAGGTATCCTTTACCTACCGGGAAGAGCGGTCGGATCTGATTGTGCAGGGGGACGGCGCCCTGCTGCGGCGCATGCTGCTCAATCTCATCGCCAACGCCATCCAGGCAGCGGGCCGGCGGGGAGAGACGGGACTGCACCTGTCCGCAAACCGGGAGCGGGCTGTGATCACCGTGTGGGACAACGGCCCCGGCCTTGAGAAGATGCAGGGATACAGCCGTGCTCTGGAGCGGCCGGACGGCCTGGGCCTTGGACTGAAGGTGGTGCGGGACATTGTCCAGCTCCACGGCGGAACCCTGGTCTTTGATCAGCGGGAGGGCAGGGGCCTGAATGCCGTGGTCTCCCTGCCTCTGTGCCAGCCCAACGGGCAGCAGGTCAAGACTCCGCCCAGCCAGGTGGACGGCAGCGGGGGGTTTGCTCCAATTCTGGTGGAGCTGGCCGGGGTGCTGCCCTTCCAGGTATACCTCCCCGGGGAGAGAGAAGAATAGCCGTGCACTGCGGGGCGCGCCGGAAGGCGCGCCCCGCTTTTTTAGGGAGAAGAGCCCGAAAATCTTGACGAGGCTGGATAGGCGTGGGATAATGATAAGAATCGGCCCATGGGGATTGGGGAGGGACGCATATGACGGAGTTTTTGGTGAAAAAGTTTATAAAGAACTGGGAAAACGTCCAGGACCCCAAAGTACGGGAGAAGTATGGGGTTTTGGCCGGTACGGTGGGAATTGCCCTGAATCTGCTGCTGTGTGCCGGAAAGCTGTTTGCCGGGCTGCTCACCGGGTCCATCGCCGTGGTTGCCGACGCCCTCAACAACCTGTCGGACGCCGCCTCCTCCGTGGTGACTCTGGTGGGCTTTAAGCTGGCGGGGCAGAAGGCGGATGAGGGCCATCCCTTTGGCCACGGCCGGGCGGAGTATCTGGCCGGTCTGCTGGTTTCTCTCATCATCATGCTGGTGGGCCTGGAGCTGGGCAAGACCTCCATTGAGAAGATTTTGACGCCGGAAGAGGTGGGCTTTTCCCTGATTTCGGTGGCTATTCTGGCCGCCTCCATCCTGGTTAAGCTGTGGATGAGCCTGTTTAACCGCAGGCTGGGCAGGCGCATCGGATCAGCCGCCATGCAGGCCACCGCCACTGACGCTTTGTCGGATGTGGTAGCCACCGGGGCGGTGCTGGCGGGCGCCCTGATCGCCCGGGTGAGCGGAGTCAATGTGGACGGCTGGATGGGCGTGGTGGTGGCGGTGTTCATCCTCCGCTCCGGCTGGGGAGCCGCCAAGGACACCCTCAACCCTCTGCTGGGGCAAAAGCCCGACCCGGAGCTGGTGCGGGAGATTGAAAAGACGGTGATGGAGCACCCCCAGGTGGTGGGCATGCACGACATGGTGATCCACGACTACGGCCCCGGCCGGGCCATGATGTCCTTCCACGCCGAGGTGCGCCGGGACGCGGATATTATGGAGGCCCACGACGCTATCGACCACATCGAGCGGGAGCTTCAAAAAAAGTTTGGAATTGTCACCTCGGTGCACATGGACCCCATCGCCACCGATGACGCCCGGGTGTCCCGGGTACGGGGGCAGGTGGCCAGTCTGGTGCAGGTGATTGAGCCGGGCATGTCCATCCACGACTTCCGCATGACGGAGGGCCCCAGGTACACAAACCTGATCTTTGACGTGGTTGTGCCCCACCGCTGCCCCCTGTCCGACCAGGAGATAAAGCAGCGCATTCAGC
>CALWWS010000256.1 GCA_944385305.1 uncultured Oscillospiraceae bacterium
CATCACGCCCAGAGGGCTTGGACTGAACACGTTGGCGTTCTTCAGCAGCTTAAAAAAGTTTTGCGGGGTTTTTCGCGTGGCCTCTAATTCAAACATGGTTTACGCTCCTTCCTTGTTTTCTTTGGCAAAGCATACTTTTACAGTGCCGATGCCGTTTCCGAAATGTGCGTAGATGCACTCGCCGGGCGCGGCCTCGTGCATCATGGTGATAGATCCGGAGAGGATGATCTCTCCCGCCCGCAGGGATACGCCGTATTCCGCCAGCTTGTTGGCCAGCCAGGCGACAGACTCCACCGGGTTGCCATAGACGGTGGAGGAGCAGGCGGTATCAATGGGAAGCCCGTTTTTTTCCACCACCACCCCCACCGTGCGGAAATCCAGGCCCATGACGTCGGTGAGCTTGGAGCCTAAAACCACCTTGCCGCAGGCGGCGTTGTCGCAGATGCTGTCCTTGACCGATTTGCACAAAGGCCAGAAGCGGCGCTCCACCACTTCAATGGCGGGCAGAACGCCCAGGGTGCAGGCCAGAACCTGTCCTGCGGTGACGCCGGGGCCGCTGAGATCGTGCTTGAGGACAAAGGCCAGCTCGCACTCTATGTTGGGTACTCCGGTCAGCTGGGCGGGGGTGATGGGCCGATCCTGTCCCGCCAGAACTCCGTCGGTTATATGGCCGTAGTCCGGCTCGTGAATGCCCCGGTAGGCCTGGACCGCCAGGTTGGTCAGGCCGATTTTTTTCCCTACCACCCGCTGCCCGGCGGCCTGCTTGAGGGCCACAGCGGCCAGCTGAATCCGGTAGGCGTCCTCGTAGCTCATATCAGGATATCCGTTTTCTGTAAAGGCGGGGATGGGCGTATGAGTCATTTCCGCTTGATAGATCTGCTCTGCCAGCCGGCGAATAACGGCTTCCTCCATTTATATCGCCTCCTCTTTTGAAAGCTGCTCCTCGAGCCAGGCAATCTGACGGTCAATCCGGGTCTGCTCCTCGGGAAGGACAAAGTCCTGGGGCGCATACACATCCGGCCGGGTAAAGCCCAGCGTGGAGATGGCGTACTTTGCCGCCGCGGTGGCGTTTTTGCTCATGGAGAGAATTTTGGAACTCTCCCGCACCAGCGCGTCCAGAGCCACAGTGCGCGCCACGTCGCGCCGGGCGGCCGCCCGGTAGGCCATGGCGAACAGGCGGGGGAAGCGGGCGGCCAGGGTGGGAACAAAGCCGTCTGCGCCCATCAGAACAGAGGGGAGGCCCAAGGGCGTGACGCCCTGCAGACAGCAGAAGGAGGTCGCGCCCAGCTCGGCTACGACCTGGGCAAAGGCGCCGTAAGAGCCGGAGCTGTCCTTGTAGCCTGCGATGTGATCAAACTGGGCAATGCGCAGGACTGTGTCCGCCCGTATGTTTTCGCCGGTGAAAAGGGGGATGTTGTAGATGAAGATGTCAATGCTGCTGGCCTTGCAGATGGCCTCAAAGTGACGGATGGTCTCATCCTGGGAGGTGTGTCTGTCATAAAAGACAGGGGTTACGGCGGCGCAGGTGCCGCCCAGCTGTTCCAGCCGTTTGAGGTTATCAATGACCCGGGCTGTGCTGGTGTCCATAATCCCTGCGATAACAGGAACACGTCCGCCTGCCTGGCGCAGAACGATGGATATGGCACGATCCCGCTCGCTTTGGGACATGGACATGGTCTCGCCGTTGCTTCCGGCCACAAAGATACCGTCCACCCCTCCTTCTATGCAGAAGTCCACAAGCTTGCAAAAGCCCTCTTCGTCCACCCGCTCGTGCCTGTCAATGGGAGTGATGATTGGGGGGATAATGCCCTGATAGTGCTTTTTCACGCTGCCTTTCACATCCTCTCTTGAGAAGTCAACTTCCGGCTTTATACTAAGCAAACAGGATACCAATTCCTCGGAATGCTGCAAAAGGGGAGGAAAGAAGGGAAAAGGCAGAAAGAAATTACTTTTTTTTTCATATCGCCTCCCTGAAGCAGCAGGGCGGCGATGTGAAAGAACAGAAAAGAGGTTGCAAATTTGAAAAATATATTGCAAAATAAAAATGCAGAATGCAATATAATGGGCCAAACCTACAGACTGATGGAGGAGATGACCGTGACCGATTACAGCATCGCTTTTATCCTCTCCAGTAAGCTGGTGAGCAACTCCACGCGAAAGGCCTTAAGCCGGCTGAAACTGACCTATCCCGTGTACGCGCTGTCCATGAAAGACGCGCTGAAAAAAGCCAGAGATTTGATTGACCGGCACGGCACACAGGTCATTGTCAGCCGGGGAAAGACCTGCGACTTTTTGCAGCAGAATCTGGAGAGCCAGGTTATGGAAATGCCCTTCAGCAGCCTGAATGCGGCGTTTGTGGTACAGCAGGCCCTGCGGCACTCGGAAAAGATTGTCCACATCGGCACCAAACGGCTCAATCATTATGTCAGAGAGAGCCTGAAGCTGTTGGGCTATCCCCCGGATTTGATTGCCTTTTACCCCATTACCGACGACGGCCCTATCAGTCAGTTGGTGCAAAAGGGCGTCGATGCGGGATTTGAGGTGTTTGTAGGCGGGGTGGTAGTGGCCAGCCAGGCAGAAAAATTGGGGAAATATGCCATTGAATTCGGCGTGGATGAGCAGATTGTTGAGCTCACCATCCGCAATGCCGAGATGATGCTGCGGAGAATTATTGAAGAGAAGGAGAAGCAGGAGATTATTCGCATGATCCTCTTCTCCTCCACGGAGCCGCTGGTGGCGGTAAACGCAAAGCAGGAGATTATGCTCTCCAACCTGGCCTTTTCCAACATAGTGGGCTGCCCGCCGGAGGAGCTGCACGGAAGCCCCTTTGACCCGCTGCTCAAGCAGCACCACATCTATGACGCCATGGACGGCGGCGGAGCAGAGGATCCTGAGGCCGTACATGTTATTATGAACCGGTCGCCTGTGCTTGTGAACGGGGCAAATTTTGGAAGTGTGATTACCATGCAGCGGTCGGAGCAAATCCAGCAGCTGGAGTATCAGCTGCGCCAAAGTCTCTATACACGGGGCCTGACCGCCAAGCACACCTTTGCCGACATCATCGGAAACAGCCCGGCCATGCAGAATGTGCGCATACAGGCAATCAACTACGCAAAGTGCAGCGGCACTGTGCTGATCTCCGGGGAGAGCGGCACGGGAAAGGAGCTGTTTGCCCAGAGTATCCACAATGCCAGCAGGAGAAGCGGACAGCCCTTTGTGGCGATCAACTGCGCCTCCCTGCCTGCATCTTTGATTGAGAGCGAACTGTTTGGCTATGTGGGCGGCGCGTTTTCCGGGGCCAAAAAGGAAGGAAAAATCGGGTTGTTTGAGCTGGCCAATCAGGGAACCTTGTTTTTGGATGAGATCAGTGAGATCCCCATTGAAATGCAGGCCAAGCTGCTGCGTGCCATTCAGGAGGGGGAGATCCTGCGCATCGGCAGCGACAAGCTCACCCGGGTGGATGTGCGTATCATTTGCTCCACCAACCGTGAGCTCAAGGAGCAGTGCAGGCAGGGCAAGTTCCGGGAGGATCTCTACTACCGGATTTGCGTGCTGGAGCTGCTCCTTCCGCCCCTCCGGGAAAGGCTGGAGGATCTGCCCATGCTCTGCTATAATCTGCTTATGCGCCACAATAAGCGCTACCATAAAAATATAACCTCCATCCAGCCGGAGGTGCTGCGCCTGCTCAGTCAGCGGGATTTGGGCGGCAATGTGCGGGAGCTGAGCAATCTCATTGAGAGGATGGTCATTCTGGCCACCGGGAGCAGCATTGATATGGAAACTCTGCGAAGCAGCGGACTGATACCGGCAGAGCGGGACAGCGCGGAAAAGGGCGTGCCGGTGAGCGGGGAAACCTACAATTTGAAGCACGGCGAACGGGAGACAATCCTGGCGGCGCTGGAGCAGGCGGGCAACCGGCGCCAGGCGGCTGCGCGGCTGCTGGGTATTCACCCCTCCACCCTGTGGAGAAAGATGAAAAAGTACGGTATGATAAGCTGAAGAGACTGCTTGCCGACGGGGTATCATCCCACCGGCAAGCAGTCTCTTATGGAAAACACAGAGGCGGCCTGTCCCGAAGGACAGGCCGCCTCTGTGTTAGGAAGGAACCACTGGTCAGGCTCATATCGCCGCAAGGTGAACCCGGTCGGTCAGAAGCTGACGCTGGATCTCTTCCATGCTCTGAGGGGAGAGACAGTACATGCAGCTGGCCGCGTCCGACTGGGCCACCTGGGCGTCCACCCCCAGGTAGGTGGTAAAATAGGTCTCCAGCATGGCACGCCGTGTGTAGTAGAGGTTTGCCTGCCGGATGCCGGCGGAGGTGAGGCGTACACTGCCGTAGTAGCGCTTCTCCACCAGGCGGGATTTGATCAGGCTGTGGAGCATGTGGGAGACGCTGGCGGGAGTGACCGCCAGGGCTCTGGCAATCTCCACCGAGCGGACGGGGTGGCCCCCGTCGCTGAGCTCGTAGATGGTCAGCAGGTAGCGGATGGCCGCCTGGGAGAGCTCCATCTCCGTGTTGTTGTTATTCTCCATGTTCGTTTCCTCAGGCGGTGGCCAGGTCGCGGCCCAGGGCGCGGCAGGCCTCCAGGTCGTCCGGGCCGGGGGCCTCGTTGCAGATGAGACCCTCGGGGCAGCACAGACTGGCTCCCCGATCCTCCGTGCGCTGGTACCAGTCCCGCATCCACTGACCGTCCCCCCAGCCGTAGGAGCCGAAGAGAACCACCTTTTTCCCGGACAGACGGCCCTCCAGGGCGGTGAAAAAGGGCTCAAACTCCGCCTCCTCCAGCACCTCCGCCCCCATGGCGGAGCAGCCCAGGGCCAGCCGGTCGTATTTGGCGGCCTCCTCAGGGCCGATCTCGGACACCTGAAACAGCTCCGCCTGGGCTCCCGCCGCTGCCGCGCCCTCCGCCACCGCCTGGGCCATGGCGCCGGTGTTGCCCGTGCCCGTCCAGTAAATCACAGCCAGTTTGCTCATGGTCAGCACCTCCATAAATCATAAAAAGTTATCTTCATTTCCGTATTTTTCCGCCGCTAAGCTGCCGCCGGCAGCTCCCCGCCAAAGAGGCCCAGCAGGGTGTTCCCCGCCTCCAGCCGGGCGCGCAGGATGTCCCGGCAGCGGTCAAAGCGCTGGAAGCAGCGGCGGGCCTGCTGCTCATTGTGATAGACCTTCCAGTAGCCGCAAAAGGTGCACCCCTCGCCTCGGTGGGCCAGAAAGCCCAGCACATCCTTGGGGGGATAGCCCAGAAACAGCCCAATCTCATGGGGAAAGCCGCTGTCCCGCAGCAGCCGGCGGCGCAGGTGGTTGAGCAGCGCGGACAGCTCCGACCCGGCGGGGTAGCCCGCCTGCTCCAGAAGCCGGGCCACATCCTCCCGGGCCAGCCAGCCCGCCAGCCGGGCGGGGCGGTAGACCAGCAGGAGAAAGCGCCGGTTGCAGCGGCACAGCACCTCAAAGCGTAGCCCCCGGCGCTCCAGCGCCCGGGTATACCAGGCCGCCAGACGGGAGAGGCGGGGATACTCCGAGGCCGACAGGGAAATGAGGCAGGCGGGCTTGAGCCCGGTGAGAGCGGGGGAGCAGTGGGCCACAACGGCCTGTTCAAAGGGTGCGGAGTACATGGCGCACCTCCTGTGGTTAGTATATACTAACTGGCGAGCGAAAGAAAAAAGGCCGTGCCGCAGTTAGCTGTGGCTAACCTCTGTTTTCAAAATAACACACTTTATTTTTCCTGTCAACTACTTTTTTGAAGGTTGGTTTTTCAGGATGTGGGCGCGGATACAGTTGAAGGTCTGATCGCTGATGTCGTGCTCCACCTTACAGGCGTCATCCCGGGCAACCTGGGGGTCCACCCCCAGGGCAATGAGCCACTGGGTGAGCAGCCGGTGGCGCTCATACACCTGCTCGGCAATGGCGCGGCCGGCGTCGGTGAGCTCCAGCCAGCCCTCCTTGTCCATGGTGATATAGCCGTTTTCCCGCAGGCGGCTCATGGCCCGGCTGATGCTGGGCTTGGTATAGTTGAGCAGGTGCACCACGTCGATGGAGCGCACCATGCCGTTTTCCTGCTTGAGGCGGAGAATGGCCTCCAGATAATCCTCAACCGATTCATTAATGGTCATATCTTCCACTCCTTTTCTGGGCGCAGAGGGTTTCCGGCGCGGTGCTGCGGGGGTAGTTTTGTTATTTTACCATGAATGGACCCGGAGGGCAAGGAGGGAAAAACTGCAAAAAGGGGGTTGACACAGGCGGTTAGTAGTGGTAAACTTCAAGCGTGCATCGGGGTAGCAAATGCTAACCCTATTTTTTGGCGGGGAAGTTAGTACCCGGCAACCAATTGGAAAGAGGTGAGCACCATTATGCCGCTGACTATGGCGCCGTCCGGACAGGTGCATACGGTACAGCGTATCACCGGACGGGATGAGATTCGCCGCTTTCTCGCAAGCCTGGGCTTTGTGGAGGGCGGAACTGTGACGGTTGTGTCGGAGCTGGCAGGCAATCTGATTGTCAATGTAAAGGACACCCGGGTGGCCCTGAGCAAGGGAATGGCCAGCCGTATTCTGGTGTGACCGCCCAACGGAGAAGAAAGGGAGGAATTGGACAATGACAAATACCGCTGCGGCGGCGGGGCGCACCCTGCGCACCGTCAAGCCGGGGCAGACCGTCACCGTGAAAAAGCTCAACGGGGGCGGGGCGCTGCGCCGGCGGATTATGGACATGGGCATCACCAAGGGCACCGACCTCTATGTGCGCAAGGTGGCGCCCCTGGGGGATCCGGTGGAAATCACGGTGCGGGGATATGAGCTCTCCATCCGCAAGGACGACGCCGACAACATTGTTGTGGAGTGATCGCCCTTCTTTTTTGAATAGGAGTTAGCGGCAGCAAACTCCCCTTCAAAGACTCTATGATGTGTCAGCGGGCGCCTGCCCGCAGAGGAGGAATGAGAAAATGGGAATTACCATTGCGCTTGCCGGAAATCCCAACTGCGGCAAGACCACCATGTTCAACGCCCTGACAGGCTCCAACCAGTTTGTGGGGAACTGGCCGGGGGTTACGGTGGAGAAAAAGGGGGGCAGGCTCAGGGGCCATAAGGACATCGCCATTATGGATCTGCCTGGAATTTACTCCCTGTCCCCATACACCCTGGAGGAGGTAGTGGCCCGCAACTACCTGCTGGGGGAGAGGCCGGACGCTATTTTGAACCTGGTGGACGCCAGCAACATCGAACGCAACCTCTACCTCACCACCCAGCTGCTGGAGCTGGGCATCCCTGTAGTGGTGGCCCTGAACATGATGGATGTGGTGCGGAAAAACGGGGATCGGATTGACACCGCCAAGCTGGCCGCCGCCCTGGGCTGTCCGGTGGTGGAGACCTCCGCCGTCAAGGGGGAGGGGTGTGTGGAGGCGGCCCTGGCGGCAGCCAAGGCCGCCCGGGAGCAGAAGGGCTTTTCCCACCGCCACGCCTTTGACGACCAGGTGGAGCGGGCGCTGGAGGAGATAGAGAACCTCACCCGGGACACGGTGCCCCAGGGGAGCGGCCGCTGGTATGCCGTCAAGCTCTTTGAGCGGGATGAAAAGGTGCTGGCCTCCCTGGCGCTGGATCAGGCCACAGCCCGCCGCCTGGAGGAGATTACCGCCGCCTGCGAGGACGCCATGGAGGATGACAGCGAGTCCATTATCACCAACGAGCGCTATGGCTACATCGCCAAGCTGGTAGGCCACTGTGTGAAGAAGGGACGCAGCGGACTGAGTCTGTCGGATAAGATCGACCGGGTGGTGACCAACCGCTGGCTGGCCCTGCCCATCTTCGCCGGCATTATGTTTTTGGTCTACTACATCTCCATCGGCACAGTGGGTGACTGGCTCACCGGCTTTACCAATGACACCCTGTTTGGCGAGTGGATTTGCGGCAATCTGGGCGCCGCCCTGGAGAGCGCAGGCACAGCTCCCTGGCTGAGCGGCCTCATTGTGGACGGCATTGTGGGCGGCGTGGGCGCCGTCATCGGCTTTGTGCCCCAGATGCTGGTACTCTTCCTCATGCTGTGCATTCTGGAGGATGTGGGATACCTGGCCCGGGTGGCCTTTATCCTGGATCGGATTTTCCGCCGCTTCGGTCTGTCGGGCAAGAGCTTTATCCCCATGCTGGTGGGCTCCGGCTGCGGCGTGCCCGGAGTGATGGCCTCCCGCACCATTGAGAACGAGCGGGATCGGCGCATGACCGTCATGACCACCTGCTTTGTGCCCTGCGGGGCCAAGATGCCCATTGTGGGCCTGTTTGCCGGGGCTATCTTCGGCGGCTCCGGCCTGGTTGCGGTGTCCGCCTATTTCATCGGCGTGGCCTCCATTGTGGTCTCCGGTATTATTCTCAAGAAAACCAAGCCCTTTGCCGGTGAGGTGGCCCCCTTTGTCATGGAGCTGCCCGCCTACCATATCCCCAGGGTGCCCAATGTGCTGCGGGGCACCTGGGAGCGGGGCTGGTCCTTTATCAAACGTGCGGGCACCGTAATCCTTCTGTCCTCCATCGCCCTCTGGTTCCTCCAGGGCTTCGGCGTGGTGGACGGCGCGCTGGTGATGGTGGAGGACAACAATACCTCCCTGTTGGCCGCCATCGGCGCGGTGGTGGCCCCCATCTTCGCCCCCCTGGGCTTTGGCGACTGGCGCTCCGCCGTGGCGGTGTTCACCGGCCTCATCGCCAAGGAGAATGTGGTGAGCACCTTCGGCGTGCTCTTCGGCTTTGCCGAGGTGGCAGAGGACGGGGCTGAGATCTGGGGCAATATTGCAGCCACCTTTACCGGCCTGACCGCGTACAGCTTTATGATCTTCAACCTGCTGTGCGCCCCCTGCTTTGCCGCCATGGGCGCCATCAAGCGGGAGATGAACAACCCCAAGTGGACCTGGGCTGCCATCGGCTATATGTGCGCCCTGGCCTATGCGGTGTCCCTGATGGTGTATCAGTTCGGCCTGCTCTTCACCGGCCATGGCTTCAGCGTGGGCACCGGGGCGGCGGTGGTGGTGCTCATCGCCATGGTGTGGCTGCTCTTCCGCAGAGGTTATCAGGGCGAGACCCGCACTCTGCGGGCTGTGGACGCCGTTGGGGCGTAGGAAAGCGAGGCGAGAGTATGCCAAGTCCGGCTACCATTGTCATTGCGCTGGTTCTGCTGGGGATTGTGGCCCTGGTGGTGCGCTACCTGTGGAAAAACCGAAAGAAAGGCGGCTGTTCCTGCGGTGGGAACTGCGGAGGCTGCGGGGGACATTGTACAGATGCCTCGCATTCCCGGCAGAGCTAGCAGAATAGATAAAGCGCTCCGGCATGTGCTTGCCGGAGCGCTTTTGCTTTCGGCCGGCATTTAGCCCTGGGAAAACAGGGCGGCGGCCACACAAGGGGCGTTTACCACCAGAAAAATGGCGGCGGCGGCCAGCAGGCAGGCCAGCACCACCAGCGGCCTGCGCCGGAGCAAAATGATTTTGGGCAAGGCGCGTTCCCCCTTTCTTTAAAAAAGTGTATGCCGCCCGTGGAGCGAAAAGAAGAAAAAGGAGGAGCGGAGGGCGGAATTTCGCAAAACCGGGCCGGGCGGGACGTACACAGGGGAACAAATCAGCTGCCCAGCCGTCAGAAAAAGATGGAAAGTGCTTAACGGCCTGTTTTACAGGTTGCTTTTTGGCCGGGGAGACGGTATAATTTACATAACTTCTGGAAACCAAGGAGACGATGGAGGTACACAGTATGAGAGGAAAGCGATTTGCCGCCTTTGCGCTGTCTTTGATCCTGATGATTTCCCTTCTTGCGGTGCCCGCCGGGGCGGTTTCCTTTACGGACATGACGGGGCACTGGGCTAAGGAGGATGTGGAGTACCTGGCTACCCAGGGAGTGGTGAAGGGGACCAGCAACACCACCTTTTCCCCTGACCGCAAGATGACCGCCTGCGAGGCTCTGCTCTTCTGCTCCCGGGCCACCGGTGTGGACGCCGGAGACAAGGCGCAGATTGCCGCCGACTGGGCCGACAGGATGGAGGAACTGCTGCCTGAGGAGATGGTCTCCTGGGCGGCGGAGGAGATGGCCCTGTGCCTGGAGACCGGCATCATCTCGGAGACCGAACTGATGGCCCTCACCACCTCGGGCGCCATTGAGAAGGCCATTACCAGGGAGAACCTGGCCATGTACCTGGTGCGGGCCATGCAGCTGGCCCCCCTGGCCGAGAGCCTGACCAACTACAGTATGAGCTTTGCGGACGCCGGGAGCATTTCCCAGTCCCTCCAACCCTATGTGTATCTGCTGAATATGTACGGCATCGTCAAGGGCGACCAGGCCAACCGCTTCAACCCCGACGGGGATCTCACCCGGGCGGAGATGGCCACCATGCTGCGCCGGGCCATTGACTTTATGGACGAGCGGGGCATCTACGCCGAGCTGCCCGAGTACACCACCTACGACTGGACGGCGGGCACCATTGTGGCCTCCACCACCAGCGCCGGTGTGACGCTGCTTACCCTGAACAACGACCTGTCGGGCACCAAGTCGGTCTCCCTGCCTGCCGATGTAAAGATCTATGAGAACAACATGGAGACCACCACCAGCGCCCTCAAGGCAGGGCAGTATGTGCGGGTGAACTTCAACAGCAAGGGGGTTGCCACCTCCGTGCGTCTGGGGGGCAGCCTGACCACCTACAACGGTACGGTCACCGACCTGGAGGAGGACACTATCTCCATCAACGTCAGCGGCCTGTCCAAGAAGTTTGACATCGACCGCTTCACCGAGGTGCAGGTTGGGAGTACGGCGGGAGACCGGGAGCTCATTGATCTGGACGCGGGCTACACCTCCGCGGTGTGCAAGGTGGATGAGCTGGGCCACCTGGCCGCCCTTCAGCTTACCGGTGGCACCCGGGCGGAGGAGGGGATCATTACGGCTGTGGAGACCGCTTCTGCCAACAGCCAGACCATCCAGGTCTCCTCCTTCAGCGGCGTGACCCAGCGCTATACCATTCCCGCCGGAACCGGAGTGTCCATCAACGGCGTGGCCGGCACCCTCAGCGCCAGCAACAAGGGCTACTATGTGAGCCTGCGGGTGTACAACGACGGCAGCAATCAGGTGGCCTCCGTGGCGGTGGACACCGTTACTACCTATGTGCAGGGTACCATCAGCAACTTTACCTACGCCAAGGCCACCAATACCGTCACCATTCTCAATACCCTTACCGGCAAGACCGAGACCTATGACATCGCCTCCAACGCGGTGATCCTCTATAACGGAGAGGCCATTACCCTGCAGAAGATGACAAAGGGCAACTTTGTCACCGCCCGTATTACCGGCGGAGATGTGACTCTGCTGAACACTTACCCCGGCTCCTCCTCTGTCCAGGGCGTGATCAGCACCATCCGGTACGGCAGCCCCACCACCCTGGATGTGACCAAGGACGACGGCACGGTGGTCACCTTTGAGCTGGATCTCACCAGCCTGCCCGCCATCTACCGCAGCGGCACCCTGAGCAGCATTGACCGGATCAAGACGGGGGACAGCGTGGTGATTACCCTGCGCTACAACCAGGTGTCCCGCATTGATGCCACCCCCCAGCAGGCCAATGTCTCCGGCACCATTACCAGCCTGACTATGGAGAGCAGCGGTGTGACTATTACCGTGCTCCTCTCCACTGGGGAGAGCGTCTCCTATGCCGTGGCCGATGGAGTTACCGTCAGCCAGGATGACAGCGTTATCTCGGTCTACGACCTCAAGCCGGACTATAAAGTGGGTATGGTGGTCAGTGGGGATCAGGTGGTCTCCATTGAGGTGGAGAAGTCCTCCACTTCCTCCAACAAGCTCACTGGTACCGTGCTGGCCACGGACACCACGGCGCGCACCATCACCATCAAGCCGGAGAATTCCGCGGGGGATGTGATTGTCACCGCGGACGTGAGCAACGCCAACCTCATCAATGTGGCCGGCGGCGCCTTCTCCCTTTCCAACCTGGCTCCCAACGAGGTGGTGGAGCTGTACGGCAGCTATGAGGGCGCCAAGTTTATCGCCACCCTGGTCATTCGCCTGTAATTTTCACGCTCTCTCAAACGGGGCGCCCGAAGGGGCGCCCCGCTTGAATTTTACGGATTGAGGGGCAGATCCAACAGAAGCAGGGCGCCTGCCGTGGCCAGAAAGGGAAGGGGAGCGGCGTCCCGGGGAAAGGGGAGCACCAGCTCCTGCTGCTCCACCACCTGGCCGGTAAGGGTGACCAGCTCCCGTTGGAGGGCCAGGCAGATCTGCCCTCCCTCCAGGCTGGAGAGGGTAAGGGTGTCCCGGGGGGAGGTGCCGTAGCTCACTGCGCAGTGGGCCTGGAGGACCCGGGCCCGGGGGCCCGCCGTGCCCGGCAGAAGTACGGCGGTACACTTCACCGCCCCTGCCCCTGCCCAGCCCCGGGCGCCGGGGGAGATGACCAGCAGATCCAGGGGAGAGACGGCAAGCTCCCCCGGGTGACGCCCGGAGAGCAGCCGGTGTCCGCCCTCGGCCAGACGGGGGGCCAGGGCGGCGGCAATACCCTCGTCCCACTCCCAAACGCCGACACACAGCAAGCCATACGCCCCCTTTCTGACCACAGTTTGCGAAAATGGGGAAATTTTATGCACCCAATCCCCAAGGAGGGCCCGGGGCGCTTGACTTTTCGGCGCAGTGTGCATAAAATAATGCGTGTTACTCATTTAAATTAACTGAAAAGGATTGAGATAGAGCTATGGCACAGGAGAAAAAGCAGGTGGAGCAGATCACCGATATGGAGGTGGACTTCGCCAAGTGGTTTACCGACGTGTGCAAGAAGGCGGAGCTCATCGACTACTCCAGCGTGAAGGGCATGTTCATCTACCGGCCCTACGGCTACGCCATCTGGGAGAACATCCAGCGCATTCTGGACGGGGAGTTTAAGAAGTACGGCCACGAGAACGTGTACCTGCCCGTGCTCATTCCCGAGTCCCTGCTCCAGAAGGAGAAGGACCACGTGGAGGGCTTTGCCCCCGAGTGCGCCTGGGTGACCTACGGCGGCGGGGAGAAGCTGGAGGAGCGCATGTGCATCCGCCCCACCTCTGAGACCCTGTTTTGCGAGCACTACGCCAACATCATCCACTCCTGGCGTGACCTGCCCAAGCTGTACAACCAGTGGTGCTCCGTGCTGCGGTGGGAGAAGACCTCCCGCCCCTTCCTGCGCCACCGGGAGTTTTTGTGGCAGGAGGGCCACACCATGCACGCCACCGCTGAGGAGGCACGGGAGGAGACCGAGCGGATGCTCAATGTCTACGCCGACTTCTGCGAGAACGTGCTGGCCATGCCGGTGACCCGGGGGCGCAAGACCGACAAGGAGAAGTTCAACGGCGCGGAGGAGACCTATACCGTGGAGTGCATGATGCACGATAAGAAGGCCCTCCAGGCGGGCACCAGCCACTACTTTGGGGACGGCTTTGCCCGTGCCTTTGACATCACCTACACCGGCAAGGAC
>CALWWS010000257.1 GCA_944385305.1 uncultured Oscillospiraceae bacterium
CCTTGATGAGGGTGGCCTCGGTGTACCGGGAGGGGGGCTGGGTGAAGTGCTGATCCGGGGTGAGGGCGGTGAGGTTCAGGCTCTCCCCCTCCTTCAGGTCGGGCAGGGGGGACTGGGGGGCCTCCTCATCCTCGTCCTTCCCCTCCACATACACCGCGGTGTAGCCTGAAAACTTCAGGGAGGAGTGGGTAGCCCGGAAGGTGTAGCCCGCGCTGGAGGCCTCCACGGAGAGGCTGTCATAGACGGCAGGGGACATCTGGCAGGCCAGAAAGCGGCTCCAGATGAGCTTGTAGAGCTTGTACTGTTCGGCGGTGAGATCCTTTTTGATCTCCTCCGGGGTGAGGCGCACGTCGGAGGGGCGGATGGCCTCGTGGGCATCCTGGGCCCCCGATTTGGTCTTGAACACCCGGGGCTTGCCGGGGTAGTAGCTCTCCCCGTAGCGGGAGAGGATGAACTCCCGGGCGGCGGCGGTGGCCTCGTCGGACAGGCGCAGGGAGTCGGTACGCATGTAGGTGATAAGGCCCACGGTGCCCTCCCCGTCGATGTCCACACCCTCGTAGAGCTGCTGGGCGATGGACATGGTGCGCCGGGGGGTCATGTTCAGCTTGCGGCTGGCCTCCTGCTGGAGGGTGGAGGTGATGAAGGGGGGGGCGGGATTGCGCTGCTTGTCCTGCCGCTTCACCCCGGTGACGGTGAAGGGGGCGGCGCGCACCGCGTCGCACACCTGGTCCACCTGCTCCCGGCTGGTAAGCTCCACCTTCTTCTCCCGGCCGTAGAAGGCGGCCTTGAAGCCCCCCCGGTTGGGGGCAATCCGCTCCAGCGCCGCCTCCAGGGACCAGTACTCCTGGGGGACGAAGGCACGGATCTCCTCCTCTCGCTCGGCTACCAGGCGGGTGGCCACCGACTGCACCCGCCCGGCGGACAGGCCCCGGCGGATCTTCTTCCACAGCAGGGGGGAGAGCTGATAGCCCACAATGCGATCCAGAATGCGCCGCGCCTGCTGGGCGTCCACCAGATTCTGGTCAAGGGCACGGGGGGCGGCGATGGACTCCCCCACCACCTTCTTGGTGATCTCGTTGAAGGTGACCCGGTAGGTCTTCTCGTCGGGGATGCCCAGCAGCTCCTTCAGGTGCCAGGAGATGGCCTCCCCCTCCCGGTCGGGGTCGGTGGCGAGAAAGACCTTGTCGCTCTTCCTGGCCGCCTTCTTCAGCTCCCCGATGATCTCCTCCTTGCCCTTGATGGGCTGGTAGTCGGGGGTGAAGCCGTGCTCCACATCCACGCCGATTTTGCTCTTGGGCAGATCCCGCACATGGCCCATGGAGGCCTTCACCTCATAGCCCGGGCCCAGATATTTTCCAATCGTCTTGGCTTTCGCCGGAGACTCCACGATAACCAGATTCGATTTCGCCACTGCTTTTACTCCTTCAATCTATTTCAGCCGGACGGCGGCCTGAAAGCGCCGTCCGGGCAGTTCTCGCCATATGCCCTGGCTGTGCTGCGCGGTGAGGCTGGTGTTCACCTGCGTGGCGTTCATGTCATGCCGCTTCAGCAGCTGGTCGGCGGTGAGGCACGCCCCGGTCAGGCAGGTGAGGATCTCCCGCTCCTGGTCGGCCATAGCCCGCCACCGCTCCTGAGGCAGCAGGGGCAGCTCCTCCACTGGGGGCTTCTCCTGCTCCGGCGGAGTCACTTCCCTCTCAACGGGCGCGGCGGGAGCGGGCCGGGGTTCGGGCTCCCGCCAGGCAGGCGCCGCCGGGCGGCGGGGCCGGAGGGAAAAGCGGCCCCGGTACTCCTCCAGAATGTCCCCGGCGTCCCGCACCAGCTTGGCCTCGCCCCGGGAGATGAGGCCGTTGGTGCCCGCGCTCATGGGGGCGTTGGCCGGGCCGGGCACGGCGAAGAGATCCCGGCCCTGATCCAGGGCCAGCAGGGAGGTGATGAGTGTGCCGCTGCGCCCTGCGCAGGCCTCCACCGCCGTCACACCCACGGACAGGCCGCTGATGATCCGGTTGCGCACCGGAAAGCAGCCCCGCAGAATGGGGGTGCCCGGCGGATGCTCGCTGATGAGGGTACCTGCCGCCGCCAGGTCCTGGTAGAGCCGCCGGCTGCTTGGGGGGTAGCACACATCCAACCCGCAGGCCAGCACGCTCACCGCCGTACCCCCTGCCCGGAGGGCCGCTCCCACCGCGGCGCTGTCGATTCCCTGGGCAATGCCCGAGATCACCAGGGCCCCCGCCCGGGCCAGGCCGGCGGCAATCTCCTCCGCCATCCCCACCCCGTACGGGGTGCACTTTCTGGCCCCCACTATGGCGATGGCCAGTTCCTCGTCAAAGTGAATGCTGCGCCCCAGGGTGTAGAGCACCAGGGGATAGTCCCGCAGCTGAAGCAGCCGTTCCGGATAGCCGGCGTCTACACAGGTGAGGATGCGCACCCCCAGCTGGCTGCACCGGTCCAAGATGACCTCCGCCCCGTCCAGCCGCTTGTCCTGGAGGGACTGGCGCAGAAGGGGCGGCAGGCGCAGCCCGTCGTACTCCTCCGGTCCGGCAAAGTAGGCCGCCTCCGCCGTGCCAAAGTACTCCAGCAGCTCCGCGCCCCGCTGGGGCGGAAGGCCATGCCGGGTGGCAAGCCAAAGCAGATATTTCAAGCCGGCCATCCGGCCCCCTCCTCTCTGTCCGATTCTATCTCTCCCGACCGCGCCAGCCCTCCCACAGCACCACCGCGGCGGCCACCGCGGCGTTGAGAGACTCGCACCGGTCTGTCATGGGGATTTTCAGGGTCTGGTCACAGGCGGCCAGAACCCCGGCGCTCACGCCTCTGCCCTCGCTGCCGATGACCAGGGCACAGTTCGTGAGATCCGCCGCCGCCACGTCCCGGGTGTTCTCCCCCAGGGCGGCGGCATACAGGGGCAGCCTGCTGCGGGAGACCAGCCCGGTGAGCTCCTCCAGGGTGCACTCCCACACGCCCAGCCGGAAGCAAGCCCCCATGGAGGCCCGCACCGTCTTGGGGGAGAAGGGATCGGCACAGCCGGGCAGCAGGATGAGCCCCGCCGCCCCGAAGGCGTCCGCTGTGCGCCACATGGTGCCCACGTTGCCCGGGTCCTGCACCCCGTCCAGCACCAGCCAGCGTCCCCGCTCCAGGCGCTCCGGCGGGGCCAGGGACGGGGCGCGGCACACCGCCAGCACCCCCTGGGGGCTGTCCTGGGTGGATACCCCGGCCAGCACGTCGGCGGGCACCTCCACCAGCCGGGCCCCGGGGGGCGGCGGGAAGGGCAGGGCAAAGCCCCGGGCGGTCACCAGAGTCTCCACCGGCGCGCCCCAGCGCACACCCTCCTCCACCAGCTTGACCCCCTCGCAGAGGTAGACCCCCTCCGCCCGGCGGGCGGCCCTGTCCCGTCCCAGCTTTTTCAGGCGGGTTATCAGGGGGTTATGCCGGCTTGTAATCTGTTCCATGCTCACCTCACAGCTCCTGCAGGAGGTTGATGTCCTCCGTCCGGCCCAGGGCCACCGCCTCGTCCCCCCGCTCCAGCATGTATTCGCCGCCGGGGGCGATCTCCATCTCGCCGCTGCCCCCCCTGCGCACCGCGATGATGTTCACCCGGTGCCGGGCGCGGATGTTCAGCTGGGCCAGGGTCTTGCCCTCCCACTCACGGGGGATGGCCGTCTCCACAATGCCGAAGTCGGGGGAGAGCTCGATGAAGTTGAGCACGCTGGAGCTGGACAGCCCCTGGGCCAGCTTGACCCCCATCTCGTGCTCGGGAAAGACCACCCGGTCGGCCCCGATCTTCTCCAGCAGGCGGCGCTGGACGTGGCTCTGGGCCTTGCAGACCACCTTCTTTACCCCCTGCTCCTTCAGGTTGAGGGTAATAAGGGCGGCGCTGCCCACGTCGTCCCCCAGGGCCACTACGGCGCAGTCGTAGTTGCGCACCCCCAGGGCGCGCAGCACCGCCGGATCCCGGGCGTCCCCCGCCACGGCGTGGGTCACCTGGTCGGCCACCTGCTGCACCGCGTCCCGGGAGAGATCCACCGCCAGCACCTCGTGGCCCAGCTGGGCCAGCTCGGTGGCCACAGCGGATCCGAAGCGGCCCAACCCTATCACAACAAATGTCTTCATTTCGCAAAAACCTCCTGCCGGGGCGCGGCCCCTATCCAATCATCACGTTCATCTCGGGGTAGCGGATCTTGGCCGGGCGGCGCGCCCGGGTAATAAAGGCGATGGAGAACGAGAGGATCCCCACCCGCCCCAGATACATCAGCACAATCAGCAGCGCCTGGGAGAAGGGGGAGAGCAGGGTGGTCACCCCCGCCGTCAGGCCCACCGTGGCCATGGCGGAGGCCACCTCAAAGGCACAGTCCAGATAGCTCAGCCCCTCCACCGCGCTGATCAGCACCGAGGCGCCCAGGAACAAAAACAGCACCACCAGCGCCAGGGTCATGGCGCTCAGCACCCGGTCGTAGGGGATGGCCCGGCCCCGGAGGGTGACCTGCTCCCGCCCGGTAAGCCCTGCCCGCAGGGCCAGCAGCAGCACCCCCACCGTGGCCGTCTTGATGCCGCCGGCGGTGGATCCCGAGGAGCCGCCGATGAGCATGAGGAGGAGAGACATGGCCTTGGCCGGGTCGTGCAGGCCCGCCTGACCCAGGGCATCAAACCCGGCGGTGCGCACCGTCGCCGACTGGAACAGGGCGTTGAGCACCTTCTCCCCCAGGGGCATGGGGCCCAGGGTGGCGGGGTTTTCGTACTCGGCGGCCAGGATAAACAGACAGCCCAAGACCAGCAGGGCGGCGGTGATCAGCAGCACCATACGGCTGTACACCGACAGCGCCCGCCAGCGGCGCTTCTCCCAGATCTCCTCCCACACGAAAAAGCCCAGGCCGCCCATGACAATCAGCGCCGCGGTTACCCCCAGCACCAGGGGGTCGTCCTGGTAGGGAACCAGGCTGCAAAAGGCGCCGCCCATGCCCCCCAGCAGGTCAAACCCCGCGTTGCAGAAGGCGGACACGGCGTGAAACACCGCCTTCCACAGCCCGGAGATCAGCCCGAATTGGGGGATAAAGCGCACCGCCAGCAGCGCCGCGCCCACCCCCTCCAGGGTGAAGGTGAGGATGAGGGCATGGCGCACCAGGCGCACCACCCCGTCCAGATCATTGAGATTGAAGGTTGACACCATCACCAGCCGCTCGGATAGGCCGATCCTCCGCTTAAGCGCAAAGGAGGCGATGGTGATCACCGTCATAAAGCCCAGGCCGCCCAGCTGGATCATGGCCAGGATCACCCCCTGGCCGAACCAGGACCACTGCGTCCAGGTGTCCACCAGGATAAGACCCGTGACGCAGGTGGCAGAGGTAGCGGTGAACAGCCCGGTAAAAAACCCGGCGCTCTCCCCGCCCCGGGAGGCGATGGGCAGGGTGAGCAGCAGCGCCCCTGCCAGAATAATCATCCCAAAGGAGGCGGCCACAATCCGCGTGGCGTTCAGGCTGCGCCGGCGGATGAGCCGGCCCCGCAGCCACAGAGTGAAAATCTTGACCAATGCGCTTGTCCTCCAGATGCGTTTTATCCGCCTTTTTTACACAGAAAGGCATACCGGAGGAAATAGCTTCCCTCGGCATGCCATCTCTTATCTCGTCCAGGGAACCGGGGCCGGCACTTGTCCAATCAAGGCTGAATAGCCACCTTTGCTCCTCCGGGGCGCAGGCCGCGCCGGAGCCGGAGGAAAGAATCTGGATAAATTTTACATATCCGAAATTGTTTCCATATTATTATATGCACTTTTTCCATTTGCGTCAAGTCCCCCATCCGGGGCGGCGAGCTTGACGCCTGTCCCCCATGGCGCCTTTGCAGCCTCTGTCCGCCGGATGCGCACAGGCCCCGGGAGCAAACAAACTCCCGGGACCTGTGTGATTGCCTTGCCCTGGGCGGGGCGGCGGCTGCGCGCCAGCCCCCCACAGGCGTTTTGTCTCAGTACAGCTTTGCACCCGCCGGGATACGGTCGTCCACCATCAGCAGGTTGAGCCCTTCCCGCCCGTCCTCCTGGTGGACGGCGGAGATGAGCATCCCCTCGGAGTCGATGCCCATCATCTTTCTGGGCGGCAGGTTCACAATGGCGATGGCGGTCTTGCCCACCAGCTCCTCCGGCTCATAGTACTCGTGAATGCCGCTCAAAATGGTGCGGGGCCGCTGCGTCCCGTCGTTCAGGGTGAACTTGAGCAGCTTCTTGGACTTGGGTACCGCCTCGCAGGCCTCAATTTTCACCGCCCGGAAATCGGACTTGGAGAAGGTGTCGAAGTCCACCATCTCTTCAAACAGGGGCTCGATCTGCACCTTGGAGAAGTCGATCTTCTCCGCCGCCGCCTTGGGCGCGGCCGGAGCGGGGGCGGCGCTCTCCTTCCTGCCGCCCTCCAGGGGTTTCATGGTGGGGAAGAGGATGACTTCCCGAATGGAGTCGGAGTTGGTAAGCAGCATGACGCAGCGGTCAATGCCGATGCCAAGCCCGCCCGTAGGGGGCATACCGTACTCCAGGGCGGTGAGGAAGTCCTCGTCCATCATGCCGGCCTCCTCGTCCCCCTTGGCCCGCATTTCCACCTGTTTGAGGAAGCGCTGGCGCTGGTCGATGGGGTCGTTGAGCTCGGAGAAGGCATTTCCCATCTCGCTGTGGCAGATAAACAGCTCAAAGCGCTCGGTAAGCCGGGGGTCGGCGGGGGAGCGCTTGGCCAGGGGGGAGACATCCACCGGGTGCATGGTGATAAAGGTGGGCTGGATCAGCTTCTCCTCCACCCGCTGGTCAAAGACCTCATACAGGGCGTTGCCCCAGGTGGGGTCCGCCGTCTCAGGCAGCTCCACCCCGATGGACTTGGCCGCCGCCACCGCCTCCTCGTCGGAGGTAATGGCCATGAAATCCAGGCCGGTATACTGCTTGACCGCCTCGTGCATGGGCAGGCGGGGCCAACCGGGGGCCAAATTGATCTGCTCCCCCTGCCACTTCACCTGGTAGGTGCCCAGGATCTTCTGGGCGGCGGAGGTGAGCAGATCCTCAAACAGATCCATCATGTCGTTGAAGTCGGCATAGGCCTGGTAGAGCTCGATGGTGGTGAATTCCGGGTTGTGCTTGGGGTCCATGCCCTCGTTGCGGAAGATGCGCCCGATCTCATACACCCGATCCATCCCGCCCACGATGAGCCGCTTCAGGGGCAGCTCGGTGGCGATGCGCATGTACATGTCGATATCCAGGGTGTTGTGGTGGGTAATGAAGGGCCGGGCGGTGGCGCCGCCGGAGATGGTGTTGAG
>CALWWS010000258.1 GCA_944385305.1 uncultured Oscillospiraceae bacterium
GGGGGTTACCCGGGGCAAGCAGTGGGTGACGGTGGACGCGGAGCTGGATTTGCTGGATACCCCGGGTATCCTCTGGCCCAAGTTTGAGGACGAGCGCATCGGGATGAATCTGGCCTTTACCGGCGCGGGGAAGGATGAGAGTATGGATGTGGAGTCCCTAGCCTGCCGCCTGCTGGAGGTGCTGGGAGAGCACTATCCCCAGGCCCTGGAGTCCAGGTACAAGATTCAGGCAGAGCCCGGCCTGGCCGGATGGGAGCTGCTGGAGCGCTGCGCCCGCAAGCGGGGATTTCTGATCTCTGGAGGCGAGGTGGATACCCTGCGCATGTCCAAGGTGCTGCTGGACGAGTACCGTGGCGGCAAGTTAGGAAACTTTACACTGGAGCTGCCGCCGGAGGGGGAGAGTCATGGAGAGGCCTGAATTTTGGGAGCTGGAGCGGGCGTGCCGGGATCGTGGCCTCGCCCTGGTGTGCGGCGCGGACGAGGCGGGGGCCGGCCCTTTGGCCGGGGCGGTATACGCCGGGGCTGTCATTCTGCCCTTCGGCATCCACCTGCCCGGCCTCAACGACTCCAAGAAAGTCACTCCCAAGCGGCGGGACGTACTCTTCGACCTCATTCGTGAGCAGGCGGTGGCCTGGGCGGTGGCCTGGGCGGACGAGAGTGAGATTGACGAGATCAATATCCTCAACGCCCGGATGCTGGCCATGGAGCGGGCTATCCGGCAGCTGAACCCGCCGCCGGAGTACGCCCTCATCGACGGCAACCGCAGTACAGGCATCACTGTGCCCAATGAGACAGTGGTGAAGGGGGACGAGCGCAGCGCCAGCATTGCCGCGGCCTCCATCCTGGCCAAGGTGAGCCGGGATCGGTATATGGAGGAGATGGATAAGCTCTACCCCCAGTATGAGTTCGCCCGCCACAAGGGCTACCCCACCAAGCGTCACAAAGAGCTGCTGCGTCTGTACGGGCCCTGTCCCATCCACCGGCGCACCTTTTTGAAAAAGCTGTGAGCGGGGGAGAGGCCCGCCTGTTGGGCCGGTGGGGGGAGGCCCTGGTGGCGCAGCGGCTGCGGCGGCAGGGCTGCCGGATTCTGGCCTCCGGCTACCGCAGCCGATTCGGAGAAATTGACCTTATTGCGTCAGACGGGACCTACCTGCGTTTTGTGGAGGTCAAGCTGCGCAAAAGCGCCGCCTTTGCCCCCGGATACGCCGCAGTGGACGCCCGCAAGCGGGAGAAGCTGCGGGCCACGGCGCAGATGTACCTGGCTCTGCATCCCCAGCCGGGGCTCCAGCCACGGTTTGACGTGGCGGAGGTCTACGCCCCCCGGGGGATGGAGACCCCAAACCCGGAATTCCGGTACTGGGAGAACGCATTTTAAAGGAGGCGGCAGGGTGGGGGCGATCGATCTCTTTGACGGCCACTGCGACACGGTGTTCCAGTGCCTTCACGGCGGGGGCGGCTTTGCCCGCAATCACTGCCACTTGGATCTGGAGCGGGCAGGTACATACCGCCGGTACGCCCAGTTTTTCGCCCTGTACGGTCAGCCGGAGGATTTTGCGGGGACGGCCCTGGAGGGGATTACCCACCAGGAAATTTTCCGCCGGGGCGCGGCCCTGTTTCAGCGGGAGATGGAGGCAAATGCGGAAAAGATTATCCACTGCCGCAGCGGGGGGGAGGCAAACCGGGCCTTTTCCGCCGGGAAGGCTGCCGCCTTTTTATCGGTAGAGGGGGCGGAGCTGCTGGGCTGCTCCCTAGAGGGGCTGGAGCAGGCCCGCGACCTGGGAGTGCGGGCGGTCACTCTGACCTGGAACCACGCCAACGCCCTGAGCGGCACCAACTGTGAGCAGCGGGAGCGCGGCCTCTCTTCCCAGGGGAAGGCCTTTGTGCGCCGGGCGGAGGAGCTGGGGGTACTGGTGGATGTGTCCCACCTGTCTGACCCCGGCTTCTGGGATGTGGCGGAGACCCTCTCCGGGCCCTTTCTCGCCAGCCACTCCAACAGCAGGCAGGTGTTTTCTCATGAGAGGAACTTGACCGACGGGCAATTTACTGCCATAATAGACCACGGCGGTGTGGCTGGGCTGAATCTCTATGCCGAATTTATCGGCGGCGTGCGGGATTTGGAAGCCGCCATCGCCCACCTGGAGCACTGGCTGGAGCTGGGGGGCGAAAGGCACATCAGTCTGGGCGGAGACCTGGACGGGTGCAGCGCTCTGATTGCCGGGATTACCGGCATCCAGGATTACCGCAGACTCTATGAGGCTCTGCTCCGGCGCGGACATAGCGAGGCGCTGGTGCGGGATCTGTTTTTCAATAATCTGATGAGGGTTGTGAGCGAAGTATGTACTATGTAAGCACGCGAAACAAGAACCAGCGGATGCCTGCCGCCCAGGCCATCGCCCAGGGACTGGCGGCGGACGGGGGCCTGCTGACTCCGGAGGTATTCCCCAAGCTGTCCCAGAACGCTCTGGAGAGCATGAAGGAGATGTCTTACCAGCAGCGGGCGGTCTATGTGATGGGCACCTTCCTGGATGACTTTACCTCCTCCGAGCTGGCCGGATTTGCCGCCAAGGCCTACGGCGGTGGAAAGTTTGACGTGAAGGAGGTCGCCCCGGTGCGCCGCGTGGACGGCAACACCCACTGCCTGGAGCTGTGGCACGGCCCCACCTGCGCCTTTAAGGACATGGCGCTGCAGATGCTGCCCCACCTGCTCACCGCATCCCTGGTGAAGAACCAGGAGAGCAAGACGGTGTGCATCCTGGTGGCCACCTCGGGAGACACGGGCAAGGCCGCCCTGGAGGGCTTCCGGGATGTGGACAAGACCCGCATTCTGGTCTTCTACCCCAAGGACGGGGTGTCTGCCATCCAGCAGCTGCAGATGAGCACCCAGCAGGGGGAAAACGTGGGCGTCTGCGCCGTGGTGGGCAACTTCGACGACGCTCAGACCGGGGTGAAAAAGCTGTTCTCTGACGAGGCGCTGCGGGAGCAGCTGGCCGGACGGGGCTACTTCTTCTCCTCGGCCAACTCCATTAACTGGGGCCGAGTGCTGCCCCAGATCGTCTACTACGTCTCCGCCTACTGCGATCTTATGCGGGACGGGGCGGTGGAGAAGGGGGAGCTTATCAATGTATGCGTCCCCACCGGTAACTTCGGCAACATTCTGGCCGCCTACTACGCCCGGGAGATGGGGGTGCCCATCGGGCGGCTGATCTGTGCCTCCAACTCCAACAATGTGCTCACCGACTTTTTGAACACCGGCCTCTATGACCGCAACCGTACCTTCTATAACACCATGTCCCCCTCCATGGACATCCTCATCTCCTCCAATCTGGAGCGGCTGCTCTTCTCCCTCTCCGGTCGGGACGATGGACAGGTGCGGGACTACATGGCCCAGCTGGCCGCCGAGGGGCGCTACCAGGTGAGCGACACCATCCGGAAAAAGATCTCCAACATTTTCTCCGCCGGCTTCTGCGACGATAAGCAGACCCAGCAGGTGATTGGACAGATGTGGCGGGAGCACAACTACCTCATTGACCCCCACACTGCGGTGGCCTTTGACGTGCTGGGTCAGTACCGTGCCCAGAGCGGTGATACCACGCCCACTCTGGTGGTCTCCACCGCCAGCCCCTTCAAGTTCTGCGACAGCGTGCTGGGGGCTCTGGGCGTAACAGAGCTGGCCCCGGGCACCGAGATCCTGGACCAGCTCTCCCAGGTGACCGGCGCCCCCGTGCCGCCCCCTCTGGCTGCCCTGAAGGAGCGGGCAGTGCGGTTCGACGGGTGCGTCACCAAGGAGCACATGGTGGATCAGGTGCTGGAGATGCTGAAATAAATGGCTCTCTATGCATTGGGCGACACCCACCTCTCCTTGGGGACGGACAAGCCCATGGATGTGTTCGGCGGCGGCTGGACGGGGTATGTGGACAAGCTGCGGGAGGGCTTTGCCCAGGTGGCGCCGGAGGACACGGTGGTGGTGTGCGGCGACATTTCCTGGGGGATGAGCCTGGAGCAGGCCCGGGCGGACTTTGCTTTTCTGGACGCCCTGCCGGGGCGCAAGATTCTCCTCAAGGGCAATCACGACTACTGGTGGAATACCGCGGCCAAAATGCACGCCTTTTTTGCGGAAAACGGTTTTACCACCCTGCACCTGCTCCACAACAACTGCCAGCTCTACGGGGAGATCGCCCTGTGCGGCACCCGGGGCTGGTTCTATGAGGAGACCGGGGATCAGAAGGTTTTTAACCGGGAACTCATCCGGCTTGAGGCGTCCCTGAAGGCGGCGGGGGAGCGGGAGAAGCTGTGCTTTCTCCACTACCCGCCCCTCTACCAGGGCTACCGCTGTCAGGAGATCATCGATCTCATGGAGCGCTACGGCGTAAAGCTGTGCTGCTATGGCCATCTCCACGGCGGCAGTCACCGCCTGGCTGTGGTGGGAAAACAGGGAGAAATCGTCTACCAGCTGGTGGCGGCGGACTACCTGGGCTTCCGGCCGCAAAAAATCTGTGAATAAATGAAAAAAACTATGGAAATTTCCGCTGAGTTCTGATAGTATAAGACGGATAACGCGAAAGATAGCCCGCGCACTGATCCGGCAGCGGACAGCGGGGGCTGACGGGAGGAAGTAAACAACATGAATGTAAAGAGCGTCGAGAAGCAGGAGAAGAGCACGGTCGAGCTGGTCATCGAGGTAGGCCGGGAGGAATTCCAGGCCGCCATCGAGAAGGTGTATAAGAAGCAGCGCGGCAACATCACCGTGCCCGGCTTCCGCAAGGGCCACGCCCCCCGGAAGATCATCGAGGGCATGTACGGCTCCGGCGTATTTTATGAGGACGCCATCAACGAGCTCTACCCTGAGGCCTATGCCCAGGCCATTGAGCAGGAGAAGCTGGACGCTGTGGCCTGGCCCAAGGTGGAGATTGTGGACGTGGGCAAGGACGGTTTCAGCTTCAAGGCTCTGGTCACTGTGCGTCCCGAGGTCACTCTGGGCGAGTACAAGGGCCTGAC
>CALWWS010000259.1 GCA_944385305.1 uncultured Oscillospiraceae bacterium
GTCCACCGGGGAGCGGAAGATGCTCCACTCCGCCAAGCAGATTCTCATCTCTGAGATTGTCCTCTCCCAGAATACCAGCTACGAGGATGTGGAGGAACGCATCAACACCGCGCTGGTATAACCCGGGTGGCGCAGGCATAAACTGGACAAAGAGAAAGGAGCCCTAGGGCTCCTTTTTTGTGAAGGAGGAAGGGCTGTGTCCGGGCTTTGGAGTCGGATTTTTCATAAGAGCACCCCGGCGGGTGTACGGTGCAGCGCGGTGGTGCCCGCCGCGGGCAGCGCCTCCCGTATGGGGGGGCAGGACAAGCTGATGCTTCCCCTGGGGGATGCGCCGGTGCTGGTACATACCCTGCGTGCTCTGGATTGCTGCGCCTATATTACAGAGATCGTTGTGGTCACCAGGGGGGATCTCATCGTCCCCATCAGCCAGCTGTGCCGGGACTATGCCATCAATAAGGTTCGCAAGGTAATCGTGGGGGGCAAAACCCGTACCCACTCGGTGCTTGCTGGGGTTGACGAGGTATCGGGGGATGCGCAGCTTATCGCCATCCACGACGGCGCCCGCCCTCTGGTGAGCCAGCAGGTGCTGGAGGAGGTCATTCTCCGCGCCGCCCAGTGCGGCGCCGCCGCCCCCGGCGTTCCGCTTAAGGACACGGTGAAGCGGATGAACGGGGAGGTGGTGGCCTCCACCCTGGAGCGGGACGCCCTGTGCGCTGTGCAGACTCCCCAGGTATTTGAGCCATCCCTCATCAAAGCGGCGCTCACGCGCGCCCTGGAGGAGAATGCCGCCCTCACCGACGACTGCTCCGCCGTGGAGCGGCTGGGTATTGGGGTGGTCATCACCAGGGGCAGCTATGCCAACATAAAAATTACCACACCGGAGGATATGGCGGTGTGTCAGGCGCTGCTGGAGTGGAGGGAAGAGCATTGAGAATCGGCCACGGATACGATGTGCACCGCCTGGTGGAGGGGCGAAGGCTGATTCTGGGCGGTGTGGAAATTCCCTATGAACGGGGCCTCTTAGGCCACTCGGACGCGGACGTGCTCACCCACGCGGTAATGGACGCCCTGCTGGGGGCCGCCGGACTGGGGGACATCGGAAAGCACTTTCCCGACAGCGACCCGGCCTATGCCGGGGCCGATTCCCTGGTTCTGCTGGACAGGGTTATGGAGCTGCTGGCCCGGGCAGGATACCGGGTGGGCAATGTGGACGCCACTATCCTGGCCCAGCGGCCCAAGCTGGCCGCCTATCTTCCTACTATGGCGGAGAATCTGGCCCGCCATATGGGAGTGTCCCCGGCCCAGGTCAATGTGAAGGCCACCACCGAGGAGGGCCTGGGCTTTACCGGGGCGGGGGAGGGGATGGCCGCCCACGCGGTGTGCCTGCTGGAGCTGCGCATTTAAACGGAAGAAAAGGGCGGGAGGACGCCCCCTTCAGGGGATGTCCTTCCGCCCTTCTTTCAATCCACCGGCGGTACCCAGTGGGGGTCCTTCCTGGCCTGAAAGCACAGGGCCACCTGTTCCCGGGTACACTTGTCCTGAGAGAGGGGAGGCAGGGCGTCCAGAGGGAAGTAGCCGCTGGATATAGTCTCACAGTTGGGCGCAAAGGAGCCACCCAGAAGTCTGCAAAGGAGAAAGACCTTACAGATATTGTAGGCATAGGGCGGCTGGTTGTGCTTTTTTCGATCCTGGAGAGCGATGAGCCGATCCACGGCCACCTCCAGCCCGGCCTCCTCCCATACCTCTTTTACCGTATTCTCCGCCACCGAGCGGTCCACGTCCACCCAGCCGCCGGGCAGGGCCCACAGGCCGGTATTTTCCTGTACCAGGAGAATGCCGTCCCCCTGAAAGATGGCCGCCCGGCAGTCCAGCTTGGGGGTCTGGTAGCCCGTCTCACAGCAGAACAGCTCCTCCACCTTCTCCCGGGGCAGGGGAGACAGGCTGGCGGCCATCTCCGCCGCGATCTCCCGGACGCGGGTAAAGCGCTGGATGTCGAACACATCCTTTCCGTAGTAGAGGCCGGCCTGAGCCAGACTTTGCAGCTCAATGGCCCAGTTCAGCAGCTGGTTTTGCTCCATAGGGCATCTCCCTTTTCCGTTTTATATGCGTGCACCATTATATACCACCGGCCGGAGGGGGACAAGGGAGAGTTTCCGGGACGGGTGGAGCGGTTTGTGCATACACTGGCCCAGGGAGATGATTCCCCGGTCTGGCCGCCTGCGCCCGGCGCGCCGGCGCCAGCCTGTTGCGCTGGAAAGGACCCAAGCTATGCTCTATTCCCTTATCGTATGCCGCTCCCTCACTTATGCCCAGCGGACTGCCGCCGTGCTGGGGCGGGGGGGCATTACTGCTACAATTTTTCGTTCCCCCCGGGCCATCGACCAGGAGGGGTGCAGCTACTGCGTGCGGGTGGCCAGACAGCGGCTGACAGACGCGCTGCTTCTGCTGGGGCGGGCGGGCCTGCCCCCCAAGAGGGTGCTTATGCTCACGCAGGACGGCCTCTATCAGGAGGTGGTCCTGTGATCTATTTTGACAGTGCCGCCACCACCCTGCAAAAGCCCCCGGAGGTGGTCCGGGCGTCGGTCTATGCCATGACCCATATGGCAAGCCCCGGCCGGGGAGGTCACCGGCCGGCCATGCTGGCCGCAGAGACCGCCTTCTCCTGCCGGCAGGCCGCCGCCCGGCTCTTCCATGTGGAGGACCCGGAGCAGGTGGTATTTACCTTCAACGCCACCCATGCCCTGAATATCGCCATTAAATCCCTGGTGTCGCCGGGGGATACGGTGCTCATCTCCGGTTATGAGCACAATGCGGTGACTCGCCCGCTCCATGCTCTTGGGGCAACTGTGCGGGTGTTTACCGGGCCGCTGTTTGACCAGGAGGCACTGCTGCGCTCCTTTGAGGAGCAGCTGGACTCCCAGGTGCGGGCGGTTATCTGTACCCATGTGTCCAACGTGTTCGGCTATGTGCTGCCTGTGGAGGAGATTGCCGCCCGGTGCCGGGCGCAGGGCGTGCCGTTGATTCTGGACGCCTCCCAGTCTGCCGGCTGCCTGCCGGTAGACGTCCAGGCCCTGGACGCCAGCTTTGTGGCCATGCCGGGACACAAGGGGCTCTACGGCCCCCAGGGCACCGGGCTGCTGCTGTGCCGGAGTGACACCAAAACCCTGCTGGAGGGGGGGACGGGAAGCGCCTCCGCCCGGCAGGAGATGCCCGACTTTCTCCCCGACCGCCTGGAGGCGGGGACTCACAACATCCCCGGCGTGGCCGGGCTGCTGGCGGGTATCCGCTACGTCCAGCGGGAGGGAAGTGCTCAAATTCTCCGGCGGGAACGCCGCCTGGTCCAGCTCACCGCCCGGGGATTGTCCCGAATACCCGGGGTCACAGTATACGCTGCACAGGACCCCACACTTCAGGCCGGTGTGCTCTCCTTCCGCACCAACGGCGCGGACTGTGAGGAGATAGGAGAGCGCCTTGGCCGCAGGGGCATTGCTGTGCGCGCCGGCCTGCACTGTGCCCCCCTGGCCCATCAGTCGGCGGATACCTTCCAAACCGGGACGGTGCGGGTCAGCTTCTCCGGTCTGAATACTCCCGGAGAGGTGGAGAAGTTTGTACGGGAATTGAAGCCAATTCTGAGCAGCTTCTCTGCACCCGGGAAGTAAATTGAAGCTCCTTGCGCTTTTCTTTTCATCTGCTCCATGCTATAATATATCATGAGAGATTTTAGGGTAATTGCAAAAAGAAGTCTTAAAGGAGGAAGGAGCGGACATGGAGCAGCGCGAAGCGGGTCAAGTGGAATTTCTGATTGAGATGTCGGATCGTCAGATTTCAGCCAGGGAATTTTTCAGCAATGTGTTACTCAATTCCCTGAGTAAGAATTTCCATCTAGACCATGTTTTGATCTCCTGCTTTGATATTAATAACAACTTCCTTTCCTGGACCGCTCACAATGGCATTCGGATAAACAGTCAGACACATCCCTACCGGAAATTTGCCCCGAACGACGTGATTGGACATAAAGCCTATGAGGATGCTGTGCGGGACCGGCTGACCTACTTTAATGTGGAACCCCGGCTGTACAAGTCCACGGATATTATTGACTCCATTGATTATGACTCCTCTGCCTATGTAAGGTTTATGGAGGAAAATTTCAATGCTCATTACAGTGTAACCATGGCTCTGGGGATGAACGCCTATATCCAAATTACCTTTTTTAAATCCTTAAGGCAGGGTGATTTTACCCCGGAAGAGATGGAGCAGCTGAAGCAGATATATGTCTATGTGGCCAATTCCTATAAAAATTTTAAAAAGCACGAGCAGGCAAAAATTATCTCCAATATTCAGGATGAGATCATCACCTCGGGGGAGCGTGCGTATCTGATTACTGATTCATTTATGCGCATTATGCTCTGTAATCGAGCGGCACGAGAATATTTAGCCGATATTTTTGGCGCCCGGGCGATCGAAGAGATAAGCGCTGCTCAGCCCTGTGCCTGGCTGCCGTTTTTGTTGGAGGGCAGAGAGGAGCTCAATGCCGCAGACCGGGTACGCACCAATATTATCAAAGATTATATTTTTAAAATTTATACCTACGATCAGAGCTATTCCCACGGAATTATTGACAGATATCACTGGATTACCATCTCCAAGGACAAGGCGGAGCGGCCATGCCAGCCTGCCGTAGCGGGCTTACCTCTTACTCAGGCGGAGCGGCGGGTAGCCGAGCTTCTGCGGGACGGCCTGACCTATCGTGCCATTGCCGAGCAGCTGATTATCAGCTATCACACTGTAAAAAATCATGTGCAGAATATCTACGCCAAATGCGGCGTAAAAAGCCGGTTTGAATTGTTTAAACTGCTGGATTATTAGCGCTGACACTCTGGGTCCTTCGGTCACATTTGCTATTATAAATAAGGAGGATTCCCTATTTATAATAGTGAATGTGGCCGTTGTTTTTCCTAAATTACTTTTGCTACACTTGTAACACAAAGATGCTCCGGAGCATTTTTAGCCTGTTAAATCACTCGCCTATCCCCGCGAAAGAAATGGAGGTCATATTTCAAGCAGAAAGGAAGATTTCAGTGACTGCAAAAGCGAAAGCTTATTGGTCTATATGGATCGGTCTGTGGACGGGGATCTATGTTCTTCTCTATTTGCTCAGTCCGCTTGCCAAGCACGGGATTATCTGGTGCACCTTTATCGCGCTGCCTATCTTCTTTAACGGCGGCGCCCTGCGAAAGGATTATATCCCGCAGATGATCTGCAGCTGCGTTGGCGTAATTTGGGGCGTCATCATGTTTGCCGGAACAAGCGGCCTGATGGGCCAGCTGGGTATCGGCAGTGCCGGGGCAAATGCCATCTCCTGCGGTGTATTTACGGTAACCTGCTGCATGATGATGATTTTTAAGGACAACACCATGCTTAACAAGGTGCCGGCCATGTTCGGCGGCATTTCTGCCTGCTTCTCTCAGGGGGCGGCACCGGATAAGATTATTCCGGTCATGATTACCCTGTGCCTGGGCGTCACACTTGGACTGCTGTGCAACGAGGGCGGCCCCATCTGTGAAAAACTGGCCTCCAAAAATCACAGAGATCAGACTGCGAAAATTTGAAAGGAGCATTACTATGGCAAGATTAGCGATTCTGGAAACCGGTCTTTGGGATGTTCCGAGAAATGAAATTATTGCAGCAGAGACTCCTGAGATCTATGCAGAAAACAGAAGACATAAAATTCCTGGCTTCAGCGTGCTGATTCAGGATAAGAAGTTGGGCAATATCCTCTGGGATACCGGTATTACTGCGGACTGGGAGGCAAACTGGGGCGAGGAGTTTAAGCGCAACTATACATTTGACAAGCTGTGCAAGCTGGATGAGGAGCTGGCCAGAGTTGGTCTTGCTCCCAAGGATATTGATCTGCTTATCCTCTCCCACCTGCACTATGACCACGCCGGCAATATCAAGCTGTTCCGCAACACCCCTGCCGGGCAGAAGATTATGATCTCCGAAGCGGAGGCGCAGGAGGCGTTCCCAAAGGTGTGCATGTCAGTTGACGGCGTCTCTGGGGCGTATTTCCGGGATGAAATCGTGATGGATGGCATTGGCTATCAGACCATCAAGGAGGACCAGTGGATCTCTGATGATGTGTTCCTGTTTATTCAGAGAGGGCATACCCCCGGCGTTATCGGCCTGCTGGTCAAAACTGAGGAGAACGGCTTTATGATGTTTGCCTCGGATGCGGTGTACTCCAAACTCAACTTTGGCCCGCCTATCGTTCTTCCTGGCCTTTGCGTGGATCCGGACTCCTACAAGGCAAATGTGGCACGCCTTCAGAAGATGCAGGCTGAATACGATGCCAAAATGGTGTTTGGCCACGATGTGGAGGACTTTAAGCAGTGGAAGGTCGCTCCCTACTGGTATAAATAATCCCGCAGAGCAGCGGGCTCTGCCACAATGAATGGTGTGTACTTCCAGCGGAGCGCGGCGGCGATCCGCTGGATGTACGCATGTGCGGGGCGTTAGTTTTTATTTGATGGGAGGAAACGCGGTGGCAAAGCAGGGGATTATCTTTAATATTCAGCGCTTTACCATCCATGACGGACCGGGAGTGCGTACCGAATTGTTTTTCAAGGGCTGTCCGCTCCGGTGTGATTGGTGCAGCAATCCCGAGGGGCTCAGCCCCCGGATTCAGCCCGGCGTGTACAAGAGCAAGTGCATCTCCCGCAAGGCCTGCGCCGCCTGTGAGAGTGCCTGCCCCGTGGAGGGGACCCTGCACTTCTACCGGGGAAAGCTCACGGAGATCGATCGGGAGCTCTGTACCGGCTGCCTGGCCTGCTGTGACGTCTGCCCCTCCGAGGCTATCAAGCAGTGGGGCAGACCCATGACGGTGGAGGCGTGTATGGAGGAGATCCGTCGGGACAAGGGCTACTACGACCGCTCCGGCGGGGGAGTGACCGTGTCCGGCGGAGAGCCCCTGCTCCAGAGCGATTTTGTGGCGGAGCTCTTTCGTGCCTGTAAGGCGGATGGATTTCACACCTGTTGCGAGACAACTTTTTACACCGATTGGAGTACAGTGGAAGCAATCCTGCCCTGGACGGATCTGCTCATTTCTGACATCAAGCATATGGACACGCAGGTACACAGAGCATACACCGGGGTGGGCAACGAACGGATTTTGGAGAACCTGGTGCGCCTGGCCGAGCTGGACAAAGAGCTGATCCTGCGTATTCCCGTCATCCCTGACGTCAACGACAGTGAAGAAAACATACAGGCCACCGCTGATTTTATTCTCGGTCCCATGGGCGGTAGAGTACGAACCTTACAGCTGCTTAGCTTTATGCGCCTGGGGGAGGAGAAGTACCAGTCTTTGGGCATGCCCTATAAAATGGCCCAGGTCAAAATCAACCGGCGCTCCTTTCAAAAGCATGTAAACCGTTTGGCTGAGTATTTCAACAGCCGCGGCATTCACTGCCTGGTCGGCACCAGAGAGAAGGAGTAACTTGCACACAAAGGAGGTGCTTTAACATGAGCAATCAAACCGCAGCATGTACTGCACGGGGAACTGAGCCCTTTGATCACACCTACAGTTTGGGCTATCAGGTGCACCACGAGGACTGGTCCCCCTTTCCCAGGGTAAACCGCCTGCGTCAGACCTTTCTGGATCGCCCCTATGATATCGACGTGGAGCGCCTGCGTCTGGTGACCGAGGCATACCAGGACAACGAAAACTGTCCCACTATTATTCGCTGTGCCCGCACCTTTGAGCATATTTTGAAAAATGTTACCCTGGAGATCTATGATGAGGATCTTATCCTGGGCGAGATTGCCGCCCCGGCCAAGGCCTCTCCCATCTACCCGGAGTTCTCGGTGGACTGGATTATCGACGAGGTACTCCACCATCCCTTTGAAGAGCGGGCCCATGATCAGTTTTACATCCGAAATGACGAGGATCGGGCGGAGATTGTGGAGCTTTGCCGCTACTGGCAGGGGAAGACGGTGGACGATCTCATCAACGCCCGGCTGGAGGAGGAACAGCTCAAGGGCTCCGAGGTGGGCAAAAAGATCTTCCAGACCAACCTCTACCACTATGCCGGAGTGGGCCATCTGGTAATGGATTACGCCAAGCTGATGCGGGTGGGCTATAACGGCCTGCTGGAGCAGGCGTGGACCGGCCTTGCTGGTCTGACCAAGGATGACCCGGACTATGGCGACAAGCGGGACTACTACCAGGCTACCATTATCTCCCTGGAGGCGGCTAAGTGCTATATTAACCGCTATGCCGATCTGGCCGCGCAGCGTGCCGGATCTGAGACAGATGAAAAACGCCGCAAAGAGTTGGAAACCATGTCGGCCAACTGCCGCCAGATCGCCGGAGGTCCGGCCAGGAGCTTCTGGCAGGCCATGCAGCTGTTTAACTTTGCCACAACTCTGACCCAAATTGAGAGCAACGGACACTCCATCTCCTACGGGCGTATGGATCAGTGGCTGTATCCCTACTACAAGGCCGATCTGGACAGCGGCGCCATCACCCGGGAATTTGCTCTGGAGCTTATTGAGGTGGAGTATGTGAAGATGAACAACCCCACCAAGCTCAAGGACAAGGGCACTGTTGTCGTACGCAACGGCCGGGGATTCGGCGGGGAGTGCCTCACCATCGGCGGAGTGGACGCCCAGGGCAATGACGCCACCAATGATCTCACATTTTTGATGTTGGAGGCCTCCGCCCACACCCGGATGATGAATCCCTGGCTGCTGGTGCGCATGCATGAGAACACTCCTTACGAGGTAAAGGTCAAGACGGTGGAGTGCATCCGGGCTGGGTACGGACACCCCAAAATCTTCAACGACGGCCCCGCCATCCAGGCTATGCTGCGCAAGGGCATGACCCTGGAGGAGGCCCGGGACTACGCCGTGGTAGGCTGTGTGGAGCTGGACGCCCCCGGCAAGGAGTACGGCTGGCATGACGCGGCCTATGTGAACACTGCCAAGATGATGGAGATGGTGCTCAACGGAGGGCGCTGCCTGGACTGCGGGCCCCACTGCCAGCGGTGGGAGCGCTGCGGCGCCCTGGGTGAGCACTTGGGCCCGGACACCGGCAGCCTGGACACCTATGAGAGCTTTGATCAGGTGCTGGAGAGCGTGGACAAACAGTTTGCCTACTGGTGCGATCAGATGTGCAGCAGCCTGAACATCATTGACCGTGCCCACGCCGCCCGCAAGCCCCTGCCCTACGTCTCCGCCTTTTTTGAAGACTGTTTGAAGAGCGGCCGGGATCTCACCGCAGGAGGGGCAAAATACAACGGCATCGGTCCCCAGGCCAGCGGACTGGGCACCTGTGCCGACTCTCTGGCGGCCATGAAGCAGCTGGTATTTGAGGAGAAGCGGTACACCGGCGCCCAGCTGCTCCAGGCGGTGAAGGACAACTGGAAGGGCCACGAGGTGCTCTACGCCCTGGTCAACGGCCCCAAGGTGCACCACTACGGAAACGACGACGACTACGCAGACGAGCTGTTCCGGTACATGTTTGAGTGCTACTGCCGGCACATTGCAGGTCGTAAAACACCCCGGGGCGGCGCTTTCAGCCCCGGCGTCTACTCGGTGAACGCCAATGTAGGCATGGGTCTGAACACCAACGCCTCGGTAGACGGGCGACGGGCGGGGGAGGCCATCTCGGACAACATGGGCCCGGTGCATACCGATGGCGGCGCCCACGATACCAAGGGCCCCACCGCCATTGCCAACTCCGTGGCCAAGGTGGATCACAGCCTGGCCACCAACGGGACTCTGCTCAATATGAAGTTTCCCCAGGAGGCTGTGGCGGGTACCCAGGGCCGGGACAATCTGGTGAGCTTTATCGACGAGTATCTGGCGCGTCAGGCCATGCACGTGCAGTTCAACGTGATGAGTTCGGCCACCATGCGGGCCGCCCA
>CALWWS010000260.1 GCA_944385305.1 uncultured Oscillospiraceae bacterium
TGCCCCATGATGGCGGTGAACGACGCCAAGGCCAAGCACTACTACGACAACAAGTACGGCACCGGCCAGTCCGTGTGGGACGCCATCATGCACACCACCAACCTCATCGTGGCGGGCAAGACGGTGGTGGTGGCCGGGTACGGCTGGTGCGGCAAGGGCGTTGCCATGCGGGCCAAGGGTATGGGGGCCGACGTGATTGTCACCGAGGTGGACCCCTTCAAGGCCCTGGACGCCACCATGAACGGCTTCCGGGTGATGACCATGGACGACGCCGCCCCCCTGGGGGATATCTTCGTCACCGTCACCGGGTGCAGGGACGTGATTGTGGATCGCCACTTTGCCAGGATGAAGCACAACGCCCTGCTGTGCAACGCCGGGCACTTCGACTGCGAGGTGGCGGTGGCCCAGCTGAGCAAAATGGCGGTGGAGCGCAGCCTGCGCCGGGAGAACATTGTGGGCTACACCCTGCCTGACGGGCGGGTGCTCAACGTCATCGCCGAGGGCCGCCTGGTGAATCTGGCGGCGGGCAACGGACACCCGGCGGAGATTATGGATATGTCCTTCGCCGTGCAGGCCCTGGCCCTGGAGTGGCTGGTCAGGCACCGGGACAGCCTGGAGAAGAAGGTCTACCAGGTGCCCGCCGAGATCGACGAGGAGATCGGCCGGGTGAAGCTGGCCGCCCTGGGCCTGTCCATCGACACCCTCACCCCCGCCCAGCGGGCCTATCTGGCCGGGTGGGAGGCCTAGCGGCTCCCCTGTGCCCTCCCTTTTTCGACAGTCGGGCCAATCTGTCTATTGTCAAGGGGCGGGCAAGCGAGTAGAATACCACACGGAAAACCAAAAATAAAAAACGGCCTTATCAAGAGCGGCGGAGGGAACGGCCCGATGAAGCCCGGCAACCTGCAAGGCAAGGTGCCAAATCCGGCGGTGTACGTACCCGGAAGATGAGGGAAGGAAAAACCTGCATCTCTCTGCGCGTCCTGCCGTTTTGACGGGACGCGCTTTTGATTGGCGACGAAGAAAGGATTGATTGACATGGCTAAGCGACTGTTTACCTCTGAGTCCGTCACCGAGGGACATCCCGACAAGGTGTGCGACCAGATCTCCGACGCGGTTCTGGACGATATCCTGGCCCACGACCCCAACGCCCACGTGGCCTGCGAGACCTTTACCACCACCGGCATGGTGGTGGTGATGGGCGAGATCACCACCAACCACTACACCGACATCCCCTCCATCGTGCGCCGCACCGTGGAGCGCATCGGCTACACCGACCCCGCCTACGGCTTTGACTACCGCTCCTGCGCGGTGATGACCTCCATTGACGAGCAGTCCCCCGACATCGCCATGGGCGTCAACGAGTCCTTCGAGCACCAGGAGGGCGGCACCGACGAGGCCGACCGCATCGGCGCCGGCGACCAGGGCATGATGTTCGGCTACGCCTGCGACGAGACCGACGAGCTCATGCCCGCCCCCATCTCCATGGCCCACCAGCTCTCCCGGAAGCTCTCCGCCGTGCGCAAGAGCGGCGAGCTGAGCTGGCTGCGCCCCGACGGCAAGAGCCAGGTCACCGTGGAGTACGGCGACGACGGCAAGGTGCTCCGCTGCCCCGCCATCGTGGTCTCCACCCAGCACGACCCCGACATCGCCCTGAAGGACCTGCGGGAGGCCATTGTGGAGACTGTCATCAAGCCCGTCATCCCCGCGGCGTACATCGACAAGGACACTAAGTTTTATGTTAACCCCACCGGCCGCTTCGTGGTGGGCGGCCCCGTGGGCGACACCGGCCTGACCGGCCGGAAGATCATCGTGGATACCTACGGCGGCAGCGCCGCCCACGGCGGCGGCTGCTTCTCCGGCAAGGACCCCACCAAGGTGGACCGCTCCGCCGCCTACATGGCCCGCTACATCGCCAAGAACCTGGTGGCCGCCGGCCTGGCCAAGAAGTGCCAGATTGAGCTGGCCTACGCCATCGGCGTGGCCCACCCGGTGAGCGTGCTGGTGGACACCTACGGCACCGGCGCCCTGCCCGAGGAGAAGCTGGCCGAGATTGTGAACCAGTGCTTCGACATGCGTCCGGCCAGAATCATCGAGCACCTCAACCTGCGCCGCCCCATCTACGAGCAGACTGCCGCCTACGGCCACTTCGGCCGCACCGACATCGACCTGCCCTGGGAGCACACCGACATGGTGGAGAAGCTCAAGAGCTTTGTGTAAACCGGGAGTAGACAAACCCTGCGCTTTCCTGTAAAATAAGGGGGCGGGCACACAGCCCGCCCCTATTTCTATTCAAAAAAGCGGCGCGGCCGCTTTTTTAAAGGGGGTAACCCGGAATGATGAAGGTGCTCTATCTGCTCAACTTCGCCGGCAAGGCGGGCACCGAGCGGTATGTGGAGACTTTGGTGAAGTACCTGTCCGCCGACGGGCTGGTGCAGCCCTTCTTCGCCTACAACGAGGGGGGGCTGCTGGTGGAGCGGCTGGAGGAGATGGGGGTGCCCTGCCGCCGGGTGGAGATGCGCCGCCGCTTCGACTACGCCGCCGCCCGGCAGCTGGCCGGGCTGTGCCGGGAGTGGGGGATCGACCTGGTGCACTGCCACTACCTGCGGGAGCACTACACCGCCCTGCTGGCCAAGAAGTATAACCCCCATATCCGGGTGGTGTACACCAACCACTTCGTCCTGGCCAACGACTTTGTCACCCGCCTGTCCAACCGGCACATGGACAGGAAACAGGATCAGATGATCGCCGTGTGCAACAAGGGCAAAGAGCAGCTCATGGCCAACGGCTGGAGCGGGGAGCGCATCCAGGTGATCTTCAACGCCGTGGATATGGACGCCTGGGCGGGGGATCGCAGCCAGTCCACCCTGCGCGCCGAGCTGGGCCTGGGGGAGGACATGTTTGTCATGCTCTGCGCCTCCCGCTTTGCCGACGACAAGGGGCACAAATACCTCATCGACTCGGTGAAGAAGCTCACCGGGATGACAGACCGGCCCTTCACCCTGGTGCTGGCGGGGGACGGCCCCCTGCTGGAGCCCAGCAGGGAGCAGGTGAAGCGCCTGGGCCTGACCGAGCAGGTGAAGTTCATCGGCTTCCGCAAGGACATCAAGAACCTCTACAAGGGCAGCGATTTGTACGTGAACTCCTCCCAGCACGAGGCCCTCTCCTTCCTCATCATTGAGGCCATGGCCGCCGGGCTGCCCGTCATCGCCACCGACATGGGGGGCAACTCCGACATTGTGAACGATGAGGCCGGGTGCGGCCTGCTGGTGGAGTACGACAACCCGGACTCCATGGCGGGGGCCATGAAGCGCTTTCTGGAGGAGCCGGAGCTGCTGGAGACCTGCCGCCGCCGGGCCCTGGAGACCAT
>CALWWS010000261.1 GCA_944385305.1 uncultured Oscillospiraceae bacterium
AGGCCCACCGCCTTGAGCTGCTCCACCTGCTGGAACACCTGGCGGGGCGGGCCGTCGGCCACAATTTTTCCCTTCTGCATCACCACCAGGCGATCGGCCTGGGCGGCCTCGTCCATGTGGTGGGTGATGAGCACCACGGTGACGCCGCTGGAGCGGTTGAGATCGCGGATGGTGCGCATCACCTCCGCTCGGCCGATGGGGTCCAGCATGGCGGTGGGCTCGTCCAGCACGATGCACCGGGGCTGCATGGCGATGACCCCGGCGATGGCCACCCGCTGCTTCTGCCCGCCGGAGAGCAGGTGGGGGGCGTGCTCCCGGAACTCGTACATGCCCACCAGCTTCAAAGCCTCGTCCACCCGGCGGCGGATCTCCTCACTGGGTACCCCCAGATTCTCCGGGGCGAAGGCCACGTCCTCCTCCACCACATTGGCCACGATCTGGTTGTCCGGGTTTTGAAAGACCATGCCCACGGTGCGCCGCACGTCCAGCAGCCGCGCCTCGTCGGCGGTGTCGATGCCGTCCACATATACCGTCCCGCCGGTGGGCAGGAGGATGGCGTTCATATGCTTGGCCAGGGTGGATTTCCCCGAGCCGTTGTGGCCCAGCACGGCCACAAAGCTGCCCGGCTCAATCTCCAGATCCACCCCGTCCAGCACCGTGGGGGCCACCCCCTCGGCGGCGGTGTAGCAGAAGCGGAGATCCCGGGTCTGAATGATACTGTCCATAGTGCGCTCCTCTTATCACTGGCCCACCCAACGGCCGGTGGCGCCGCAGGGGAGGGCCAGGCCGGTGGCGGTGACGGGAAGGCCCAGCTCCTGGCTGTCGGTGTGTCCGCCGAAGCGCCGGGCCACAATGGTCTCCAGCAGGTAGGTGAGCACCGACGGGGAGAGCCCCGTGGTGTAGGAGTTGATGAGGAAGAACAGGGGCCGGTCGGAGAGCACCTGGGCGGCCAGCTCCACGAAGGGGAAGAGGTTTTCCTCCAGCTTCCACACCTCGCCGGAGGGGCCCCGGCCGTAGGAGGGGGGATCCATGATGATCCCGTCGTACCGCCGGCCCCGGCGGATTTCCCGCTCCACAAACTTGCCGCAGTCGTCCACAATCCAGCGGATGGGGGCGTCCTCCAGGTGGGAGGAGCGGGCGTTGTCCCGGGCCCAGGCCACCATGCCCTTGGCCGCGTCCACATGGCACACGCTGGCGCCCGCCGCGGCGCAGGCGATGGTGGCCCCGCCGGTGTAGGCAAACAGGTTGAGCACCGACACCGGCCGCCCCGCCCGGGCGATGCAGCTCTGGGCGAAGTCCCAGTTGGCCGCCTGCTCGGGGAACAGGCCGGTGTGCTTGAAGTTCATGGGGCCCACCTGGAAGGTGAGGGAGCCGTAGTTCACCGTCCACCGGGCGGGCATGTCCTTCTTCACCCACTGGCCGCCCCCGGTGCTGGAGCGCTGGTAGCGGCCGTCGTGCCGCTTCCAGCCGGGGTGATTCCCCGCCCGGCGCCAGATGGCCTGGGGGTCGGGCCGCACCAGGGTGTACTTCCCCCAGCGCTCCAGCCGCTCCCCGCCGCCGCAGTCCAGCAGCTCATAGTCTTTCCAACCGTCAGAAATCCACATAGCCGACTTCCTTACCCCTATAAGTTATCATAATCACTCCATTATATCATTGCCCTTCGGGTGCGTCAATGAGAAGAAGTCATTGTGTTGGGGCGCGGAATGTGGTAGAATAGCGGTGATATTGATGAATCGAGAGGTGTTCCGCTATGAATGAGACCGAGCTGCAATTTCGCACCTGTACCTTCGGCGGTTTTCAGAAGCAGGACGTGCTCAATTACATAGAGTCCAGCGGCCGCGCCCACACCGAGCAGCTGGAGAATCTCCGGCGGGAGCTGGAGGAGGCTATCCGCACCAGGGCGGTGGCCGAGGAGGAGGGGACTGCCGCCCGGCGGCGGGAGGAGTCCCTGAAGGCCGACGTGGAGCGGCTGAACACCCAGCTGGAGCGGGAACGGGAGCAGCTGGAGCAGGCCAGGGCGGAGCTGGCCCGCCGGGCCGAGCAGATTGCCGCCCTGGAGGGGGAGCTGGAGCAGACCAGGAGCCGCCTGGAACAGCTGGAGCCCGCCGCCCGGGCCTACGAGGGGATCAAGGACCGCACCGCCGGCATGGAGCTGGAGGCCCACGGCCGGGCCCAGGCCATTCAGAACGGGGCGGAGGCGCAGGCGGCGGCTATCCGCGCCCGGGTGGAGCGCTGGCTGGAGCGGGTGCAGGCGGGCTACGACCGCATGCGCACCGACATTGACGCCACCCTCTCCCACACCGGCGGCGAGCTGGAGCGGGTGCGCCGGGGCCTGGACGGCATGACGGAGGAGCTGACCCGGCAGGACAGGGCCCTGGAGGAGCTTCTGGCCGTGTGCCGGGAGAACCTGAAGGCCCAGGTGCCCCAGCCTTTGCCCCTGGAGGAATAGAGAACAAAACCGGCCCCCTGCGCGCGGTGCGCAGGGGGCCGGTTTTTGATCAGTGGGCGGCGGCCTGGAGCTGGCGGCGGAAGAGGGTGCGGTAGATCAGGCGCACCAGGGGGCCGCAGTAGAGCAGCTGCCACAGCAGGGCCATGGGCAGGTTGCACCCGAAGGTGTGCACCCAGGTGCCGAAGCTGGGCTCCTTGAAGAGCAGGGTGGCGATAAGGCTCATCACCGGGCACATGATGCACACAATCATCAGGGAGATGGCGTAGGTGATGAACTGGGGCCGGTCGGTGGGCCGCATGAAGGTGAAGGCCAGGCGGGTGGCCAGCTTCTCCACCACGAAGAACTCCAGCACAAAGGCGATGGGAGCCATGATGGGCAGCTCGTGGAGGGCCAGCAGGAAGGGGACGTTTTGCACCCCGCCGGTGTTGAGAGCCACGTTGTACACAATCATGCCGTACACCATGATAACGGCCATAATGCAGGTAAAGACAATGCGCTGAAACAGGGTCCGGGGCATAGGGATCTCCTCTCTTTTTCTCAGTTTACGCCCCGATTATACAGAATTAATTTCCGCCGTGTAAGTGTTTTTTTCGGCCGGCGGACAACTTTGGAGCACCCCACAAATTTGCCCGGAAATGGAAGCGGAGCCTGCGCAGATGGCACAATATGCCACGCGCAGGCTCCGCTTGACGGATGAAATCAGACCCGGCCGATGTCGGTGCGATAGTGCATATCTGTAAAGCTGATATGCTTTGCGGCAGCGTAGGCGCCGTCGATGGCGGCATTCAGGTCGGCCCCCAGAGCGGTGACGCCCAGCACCCGGCCGCCCGAGGTGACCACGCCGCCCTGTCCGTCGGCCCTGGTACCCGCGTGGAAGACCACGGCGCTTTTCCCCGCCTCCTCCAAACCGGAGATGGGGTAGCCCGTCTGGTAGGAGCCGGGGTAGCCCCCCGAGGCCAGCACCAGGCAGCAGGCGGCCTGATCCCTCCAGCGGATGTCCACCTGATCCAGGGTGCCGCTGCGGCAGGCCAGGAGGATGTCCATGAGATCGCTCTCCAGCAGGGAGAGCACCGCCTGACACTCCGGGTCGCCGAAGCGGGCGTTGTACTCCACCACCTTGGGGCCGTCGGGGGTGAGCATCAGGCCGAAGTAGATGACACCCTGGAAGGGGCGGCCCTCCGCCTTGAGGGCGGCCACGGTGGGCAGGAAGATCTCCTCCATGCACCGCTTTGCCACTTCAGGCGTGTAGTTGGGGGAGGGGGAGATGGCGCCCATGCCGCCGGTGTTGGGGCCCTGGTTGCCGTCAAAGGCCCGCTTGTGGTCCTGGGAGGAGGGCATGGGAACCAGGTGCTCCCCGTCGCAGAAGGCCAGCACGGTCACCTCCGGGCCGGTCATGCACTCCTCGATGACCAGCCTGGTGCCCGCCGCGCCGAACTTCTGATCGCTCATCATGGCGCGCACCGCGTCCTGGGCCTCGGCCACGCTCTGGGCCACCACCACGCCCTTGCCCAGGGCCAGCCCGTCCGCCTTCACCACGATGGGGGCGCCCTCGGCCTGCACGTAGGCCAGGGCCTGCTCCATATTGGTGAAGGTGCGGTACTTGGCGGTGGGGATGTGGTACTTGGCCATGAGATTTTTGGAGAAGATCTTGCTGGCCTCGATCACGGCGGCGTCGGCTCGGGGGCCGAAGGCGGGGATGCCCGCCGCCTCCATGGCGTCCACCATGCCCAGAGCCAGGGGGTCGTCGGGGGCCACCACCACAAAGTCCATGGCGTTGTCCCGCGCCCAGGCCACCATCCCCTCCACATCGGTGGCCTTAATGGGGACGCACTGGGCCACTGAGGCGATGCCCCCGTTGCCCGGGGCGCAGAAGAGCTGGGTGACCTTGGGGCTCTTGGCCAGAGCCCAGGCGATGGCGTGCTCCCGCCCGCCGCCGCCTACAATGAGAACCTTCATGGGAAAACCTCCTAATCAGGGCAGAATCAGCAGGGAAAGGCCCCACAGGGCCAGCAGGTGCAGGGGATAGAACCAGTAGAAAAACCACTTGAAACCCCGGCCCCGCTCCCCGTTGTAGGCCTGCAGCAGCAGTGCGCTGGCCGCGGCGCACAGGAAGAAGATCACATGCTGGGGCAGGGTGAAGCTCAGCAGCACCTCCAGCCGGGCGGAGGTGAGGATGGGCTGGGAGAGCAGGGCGATGAGGGGGTAATAGATGAGGTAGATCAGCGCCAGCCCTATCAG
>CALWWS010000262.1 GCA_944385305.1 uncultured Oscillospiraceae bacterium
GTGACGCTGCTGCCGGTATACATGGTCCCGTCGGGATTGTCTACCAGAATGATGGCGCTGTAGGTGGCTACGCCGTTGTTCATCTCCGGGCTCAGGTTCACCTTGTCCACCACGCCGCTGAAGGGGGTGCCCCACTGGTCAATGTCCACATACATGCCGGGCTTGATGTAGGCGATGTTCCGCTCGTCCACATTGGCGGTAACCTCGATCACGGTGGTATCGGAGATGTTGATGACCGCGGTCTTCTCCTCGATCTCCTGGCCCGGGCTGATGGCAAGCCCGATGACGGTCCCCATGATAGGGGCCACGGCGTTCAGGTTGGCCAGGTTCTCCTCGGCGTCGGCCAGGGCGTCCTGGGCGGTGCGCAGGGCCTCCTCGGCGTTGAAGATCTCCGTCTCGTTGTTCTCGCCGCTGATCTGCATCAGGCTCTCCCCGGCCTGTACATCCAGGTACTCCATCAGGTTGATCCACTGGATCTCGCCGCTGACCTGGGTCTTGACATCCACTGTGCGGTTGTACTCCAGCTTCCCCTGCTCATAGGGGTAGATCTCCATGCCGTCGGCGGTGATCACGGCGCTGGCCAGCATGTCCTTGGTCAAAACGCCCGGATTTTTCAGCTCCACCACCACCTGGAAGAGCTTGGACCCCTCGGCGCTGATGCGGCTGACCTTGTTGACCTCAGCCACCGTGCCGGGCAGGGACTCCATCACCGAGGGGATGGACACGGTGACGCTCTGTCCGGCGTAGATGTTATTCTCATAGGCGTAGCTGTAATACTGCTCCAGGCGCATGGTGCGGTCATCCACCAGCTGGCAGAGCGTCACATCCTTGCCGATCTCCTGACCCACCTGGTACTCCGTCTCAATCCCCAGGAGCTTGCCGGAAAACTCCGCTGTCACTGTCAGGTTGTTGGCCGCCTCCCGCAGGTCGCTGAGCTCCTTCTCCCGGACCTCCAGCTCCGTGCGGGCCTTGTTCACCAGATCCTGGGCGGCAGGGCTGTCGATGGAGAACAGGGGGGTCCCCGCCTCCACCAGATCCCCCTCATTGACATAGACATCCATCACCGTTCCGGCGGTGTTGATGGTAATGGAAGCCGACTGCTTGGCACTGGCTGTGCCGCTGCCCTCCACGGTGCTGGTGATCGAGCCAATGGACACGACATCTGTCAGGATCTCCGTAGATCCGCCGCTGGGGGCCAGGAGCTTCACCATCCCCCACACGATCCCGCCGGCCACCGCCGCCAGCACCAGGAGCATGATAACGCGCTTGCGCTTCTTCGGGCTCTTCCAGATTCCCCGCAGGGGGTTGGGCTTCTTCTCCGGCGCTGTGCCGGCACGCTCCTCCTCCACCACCGGCGCGGCCTGGGGAGTGGTCTCCTCGGTCTCGGGAGTATGGATTAAATCATTCATATGCACGCTTCCTTTCCTCTGCCGGAGTCATAGACTGCAAGAGCGATACTACGGCATCCGCACCCCTTCCGTCAACTACAATTCCGCTACAAAAGGGTTACAATTCTGGTTACAATCCTCTTCCACCGATTGTACCACAGATCTGCCGGGAGAGGCAGTCGGAAAATCTTAAGATTTCTTTAAGATCCGCCCCAGCCTGTATCCTCTGCTGATATAGACGCACCTGCCCGCCTCCTGGTTCCATGTCCATGAAAAAATTGTGCAAAATTTTCCGCTTGACAATCGGGGTGCTCTGTGCTACACTGCACCTATCCAAACCAGTGAGAAAGTGTGAGTAGTTCACGCAGCGTACCTTTCAGAGAGCCGCGGCCGGTGGAAACGGGGCAGGGATGGCGTGAGCGAATGGGCTTTCGAGGGCAGACCGAACGCGGGCACCCCGCTACTAGGCGCGCCGGAGGGGATCTCCGTTATCAAAGCCGGCGTATGGTTGTACGCGCTAAGTGGGCGGGTTTTTCCCGTCAAGCCGGGTGGCACCGCAGAAGTGTTTCGCTTCTGTCCCAGCAACAAATGCTGTGGGACAGGGGCGTTTTTTATTGCCTGGAGCAAATCTCCTGCTTCCCAGCGCCAAATTTTGAAAGGAGAAGCACACCATGAGCGAGAACAAGATCCCTTACAAGATTTATCTGAGTGAAGAGGAGATGCCAAAGGCCTGGTACAATCTCCGGGCGGATATGAAAAACAAGCCCGCCCCCCTGCTCAATCCCGGCACCCTCCAGCCCATGACGGCCCAGGAGCTGGACGGCGTGTTCTGCGATGAGCTGGTCAAGCAGGAGCTGGACAACACCACCCCCTACTTCGAGATCCCCCGGGAGATTCGGGACTTCTACAAGATGTACCGTCCCTCCCCCCTGGTCCGGGCCTACTGCCTGGAGGAGGCCTTGGACACCCCGGCCAAGATCTACTACAAGTTCGAGGGCAACAACACCTCCGGCTCCCACAAGCTCACCTCCGCCATTGCCCAGGCCTACTACGCCAAAAAGCAGGTGCTGAAGGCCGCCACCACCGAGACCGGCGCCGGCCAGTGGGGCACCGCCCTGGCCATGGCCTGCGGCTACCTGGGGCTGGACTGCAAGGTCTATATGGTGAAGTGCTCCTACGAGCAGAAGCCCTTCCGCCGGGAGGTCATGCGGGTCTACGGCGCCAGCGTCACCCCCTCCCCCTCCGCCACCACCGCCGTGGGCCGCAAGATCCTGGAGAAGGACCCCCACACCACCGGCTCCCTGGGCTGCGCCATCAGCGAGGCGGTGGAGATGGCCACCTCCACCCCCGGCTACCGCTATGTGCTGGGCAGCGTCCTCAACCAGGTGCTGCTGCACCAGTCCATCATCGGCCTGGAGAGCAAGATCGCCCTGGACAAATACGGCGTCAAGCCCGACATCATCATCGGCTGCGCCGGCGGCGGCAGCAACCTGGGCGGCCTCATTGCCCCCTTCATGGGCGAGAAGCTCCGGGGCGAGGCGGATTACCGCATCATCGCCGTGGAGCCCGCCTCCTGCCCCTCCT
>CALWWS010000263.1 GCA_944385305.1 uncultured Oscillospiraceae bacterium
TGGGCTCCACATCAATGTACACATACAGCAGCTCGGCCTTCCCGGCCTTGATGCTGATGGCCCGGTCAATGGCGTACTGGGAGCTCTGGGTGGGGTAAAAACGCAGATCCTCGATACAGTCCTTATCCTTGCAGGAATCGTATATCTTCTTCGTGTGTATGCACACGGCCTCGCGGATGCAGGCGTTCTCCTGCACCGGACCGGGCATGACCTTCTCAGGCATTGCAATACCTCCCAAATGTAGTGTGGAGGGGACGGTTCCCTCCGCTCCATTCTATGAACGCGCCCCCGGTTGGTGTCCGCCCCTCCGGCCGGGCACGCAAAAAGGAGCCCGGACCATTCTATGGCCCGGGCTCCCGGCAGGTGCGTCTATGCAAAGGAAACCTGGCTGTCCAGGGGGACAATGTTCACATAGGTCTGTCCCACACCAAAAGCAACGGGGTTGCCCTCCAGGTCAGCGTAGTGGAGCTGTCCGTCCGGGAAATCCTTGCTCCAGGTGATGTCGATCACCTTCCCGCCGCAGGCAAAGTAGCCTGTGCCCCCGCTGGAGAGATCCACAGTGATATGGCCGTATTTGTCCCCGGTGTTGCGGCAGGCGGTTTTAATCACCACCACATTGGTCACCCCCACCTGCTCTCCGGTGTTGCCGTCCATATAGGGCTCACCATACTCCTCCGCCAGATACAGGCCGGTCTGGCTGTCATAGGTAAACACGCCCGTTTTGTAGTTGGAGAAGGGGATGGTGATCTGCCCGGCCGGAGCGCCGTCCTGGGGCGTGCCGTCGGGGACAAAGTCCATCTGATAGGTATAGCTCTCCTCATGCTCCTGGCGCAGGTTTGTGTACCCGGCAAAGCGCTGGATGATGGAGTCGCCGGTGGTAACCACGGTGTGCTCCAGGCTGTAGCTCTTGCGCCGCTCCGGGTCCCGCCACATGAGGTTTCCGTTTTCGCTGTTGCTCATATAGGGGCCGTTCACCCCGTCCAGGGCAGCCACCCCCCACTGGCGGATCTTGGCGTAGGCGTCCTCACTGCCGCCGGCGTGGATAAAGACGGCGTCATGGCCCAGGGCCAGCTCCAGATAGTAGGGGCGGGCGGAGCGGATAGAGCCGATCTTCCCCACGCCCTCCACGCTCTGATACACCCCCAGCATGCGGGTGATGCCCCCCTCGGCGGGCACCTCGTAGATAATGTCCGCCTGGGACTGGCCCAGCTGGGGCAGGGCCTCCTTCAGGTTGTTGAGCATAATGGCCACAGGCCGCTTATTCACCCACTCCTCATCAATGGGCAGACCCGTGAGAGGATTGACCGGCCCGTCGTAGGGAGTGGGCTCCGGCGTGGGGGTTGGCTCCGCCAGCTCCTGGCTGGGGGAGGGGCTGGGAGACGGACTAGAGGTCTCCTGGGCGGGCTGGCCGCAGGCGGCCAGCGTCATTACCAGGGCCAGGTACAGGGGGAGCAGCTTCTTTCCCATGGTCATTCCTCCATTTTTCTGCCGTTTTCTCTATGATACCGCGCAATCCTACCTCCGTCAAGGCATTCTCCCCGCCGGCAGCCGGCGGTCAAAGTAGGCCTTGAGCTTTTGCGCCCTTTTGGGTATAATGCTTTTTGTGAAATGTCTCCCAAGCTGTGCTCCCCAGGGGAGAGTGCGGCCCGGAAAGGAGTGCGCCCATGGCCCGGTACGGCTTTATCCACGATAAGCTGGACATTAAATTTCTCATCCTCTACCTGATGGCCCGCGTGGCCGCCCCGGTGGACTTTTCCACCCTCACCGACCTGAGTCTATGCGACGAGGGGGTGGACTATTTCCAGTTTGCCGAGGCGGTGGGCGAGCTGGTGGAGACCGGGCACCTGTCCCTGGACAACGGCCTCTACGCAATTACGGAAAAGGGCCGTCAGAACGGCGCGGTGTGCGAGAGCAGCCTGCCCTTCTCGGTAAAGCGCCGCTGCACGGACGGCCTGGCCCGGGTCAACAGCGCCCTGCGCCGCAGCGCCCAGGTGCGCTGTGATGTCCAGGAGGGGCCCGGTGAGGGCTTTACCGTCACCATGGCTCTGGATGACGAGGGCGGCAACCTGCTCACCCTCTCCCTCTACTCCCCTACCCGGGAACAGGCCAAGCGCCTGGCGGACAGCTTTCAGGCCCGGCCGGAGAAGATCTACAAGCAGGTGCTCGCCGCCCTGCTGGAGGAGCCCGGCGGGGAGAGCCGGGAATAGGCCGGAATAAAGAATAACCGGACAGACGCAAATGCGTCTGTCCGGTTCCTTTTTTACAGCAGTGGGGCCAGGATGCGCAGCAGGGAGCGCAGCAGCCGCCTGGGCCAGGAGCGCTGGCTGCACTGGGCCAGAGTCACCGGCTGGCAAACCTCCTGGGAAGCCAGAAAGTCCGCCTTTACATCCAGAAGAGTTGGGTCGTTGCACATGCACACACCGTTTTCAAAGTGGAGAAACATGCTGCGGTAGTCCAGATTGACCGAGCCCACTGTGCCGAAGATGTCGTCCACCACAAAATTTTTGGCGTGGACAAAGCCGGGGGTGTACTCGTAGATCTGCACCCCCGCCTCCAGCAGGGGCTGATAGTGGGCCCGGGTGAGCTCAAAGACCAGCTTCTTGTCCGGGATGTGTGGGGTCATAATACGCACGTCCACTCCCGCCTTGGCGGCGTTGCACAGGGCGGTGTTTACGCTGTCGCTGATGATCAGGTAGGGGGTCATAATATAAATGTAGCGCTTGGCCTTGTAGATTAGGTTGAGGTAAACCGTCTCCCCCACCGCCTCGTTGTCCAGGGGGTTGTCCACATAGGGCTGCACATAGAAGCCCCGGCCCAGCTCCGCCTCATGGGGCATACGGGTGGGGCGGAAGCGGTCGTAATCCTCCTCCATATCCCGGACATACCCCCACATGGTGAGGAACATCACCGTCATGCTCCAGGCCGCCTCCCCCTTCACCAGGATGGCGCTGTCCTTCCAGTGGCCAAAGCGGAGCTTGCGGTTAATATACTCGTCGGCCAGGTTGATCCCTCCGGTAAAGGCGGTATGGCCGTCGATGATGCACAGCTTGCGGTGGTCACGGTTGTTCATACGGATGGCGAGAATGGGGCGGAAGCGGTTGAAGGCGCAGCAGGGAATCCCGGTCTGCTCTTCAAAGGAGCGGGCAAAGTTGGCGGGCAGGGTATTCAGGCAGCCCACGTCGTCGTAGAGCACCCGCACATCCACCCCGGCGGCCTTCTTCTCCTTGAGCACCTCCACAATGCTGTCCCAGAACACGCCGGGGCTGATGATAAAATACTCCAGAAAAATATACCGCTCAGCCCGGCGCAGCTCCCGGAGCATCCGGGGAAAGGCGTAGTCCCCCAGGGAGAAGTACTCGGTGGCAGTGTTGGTGTACACCGGGCAGCGGGCATACTGCTCCAGGTACCGGGCCTGATTGACCGCGTCGGCTCCGAAGCCGGACAGCCGCTCGGCCTTGAAATCGCTCTGAAGCACTTCCACCATCTTCCGGTCAATGCCCTGCATCTTGCGCCGCTGCCGTCCGGACAGACGGTTGCCGCCGAAGAGCAGATAGACCATCCCGCCAAACACAGGAAAAATCAGGATGGGAATAATCCAGGCAATTTTATACCCCGGGTCGGTCTGCCGCCCCACAATCCAGAGCACGGCAAAAATCGACACGGCAAAGCAAATCCAGTAGAAATAGACAAAATAGGCGGAGAAGCTGCCCATCACCACCAGGAGAATGGCGGCCTGGAGAATAATGAGCACCGCCACCATCACCGTGCGGTGAAAGAGGATGGATAAGAGCTTTTTTATATTCATGTCCGGCCTGCCGCCTCTCTTTCTTCCTATCCTGTGTCAGGACCCCTTCACCACCACGTTCTCCTCCCCCAGCAGCTCACGCAGCTCGTCCACCAGGGCGGGGTGAACCTGGCACACCGTGCCCAGCAGCTTTCCCGTGTCCGCGCAGCGCACCTTCAGGGACTCCTCCCCGGGGAACATGGTGAGAATCAGCTTGATCTTGGCCCACCGGGGGTCGTCCACGCCGGGGATACGCAGGTACAGCCTCTGCCGGCGCACTTGCTGATCCAGGGGCGAGGGCTCCCTTTCCGGGTCGCCCAGGGGGCGCACCCGGTCGCACATGAGCTGGGGAGCCTTCTCATCCCGCACAGAGATACGCCCCTCGGCCAGTACGGGCAGGTTTTCCGCCAGGTAGGGGCCGCTCTCCGCCAAGGTGCGGGAGAAGGCCAGCAGCTCCATAGAGCCGGTGTCGTCCTCCAGCATCACATAGGCCATCAGAGAGTTGTTCCGGGTGGTCTTGGTCTTCACCGAGGTCACTACCCCCGCCAGGAGCACCTTCTGCCCATCCCGGTAGGTCTGCGCACCCCCCTCCCGGGCGAAGTCGGCCAGGATCTCCCCCATGGGCACCGCCTTGTAGCGGCTCACCAGCTGCCGGTACTCGTCCATGGGGTGGCCGGACAGGTAGAGCCCGGTGGTCTCCTTCTCCATGTTCATCAGCTCCCGGCGGCTGAACTCGGGGATATTCTTCAGGTGCATCTGGGGGGCGGACTGGGGGGCGTCTCCCCCGCCGCCGAACAGATCGAACTGCCCCTCCAGGTTCCTGCGCCTGGTCTGGGCCAGGGAGTCCACCACCTGCTCGTAGGCGTCCAGCAGCTGGGAGCGGTACACCCCCATGGCGTCAAAGGCGCCGCAGCGGATCGGGCTCTCCAGCACCCGCTTGTTCAGATCGGCGTCAAACATCCGCTGGCAGAAGTCGGGGAAGCTGACAAAGGGGCCGCCCCGCTCCCGCTCGGCCAGCACGTCCCGCACAAAGCCGCGGCCCACGCCCTTCACCCCCACCAGGCCGAAGCGGATGTGATCCCCCGAGACGGTGAAGTCGGCCTCCGACTCATTGATGTCGGGGGGCAGCAGGGGGATGCCGCAGTCCCGGCACTCGGCGATATACTCGGCCACCTTCTCGCTGGAATCCAGCACCGAGGTGAGCAGGGCGGCCATGTACTCCTTCGTCCAGTGGCACTTGAACCACGCCGTCTGATAGGCCACCACGGCGTAGGACACCGCGTGGGCTTTGTTGAAGGCATAGTTGGCAAAGTCGTAGATCTCGTCGTAGATGTCCTGGGCGGTCTGCTCCGGGATGCCGTTGGCCACGCACCCGGCGATCCCCCGCTCCCCGTCCCCGTAGATAAAGGCCTGGCGCTCCCGCTCAATCTGATCCTTCTTCTTCTTGGAGATGGCACGGCGCACCATGTCCGCCTGGCCCAGGGTGTACCCCGCCAGGCGGCGGAAGATCTCGATAACCTGCTCCTGGTAGACGATGCACCCGTAGGTTACCGACAGGATGGGCTCCAGGGCGGGGTGCTTGTACTTCACATTTTCCGGGTTGTGCTTGCAGGAGATGAACCGGGGGATGGAGTCCATGGGCCCCGGTCGGTAGAGGGCAATGATGGCGGTAATGTCCTCGATGTTCTGGGGCTTGAGGCCCACGCACACCCCGGTCATCCCCGTGGACTCCATCTGGAACACCCCGGAGGTCTTGCCGTCGGAGAGCATCTTAAATACCGCCGGGTCCCCGTCGGGCACATCCGCCAGGGTGAAGCCCGGCCTGCTGCGGGCCACCATCTTCACCGTGTCATCCAGGATGGTCAGGTTGCGCAGGCCCAGGAAGTCCATCTTGAGCAGCCCCAGCTCCTCCAGCGTGGTCATCACGTACTGGGTGACCACCGATTCGTCGTTTTTCGCCAGGGGCACATAGTCCACCACCGGCAGGCGGGTGATCACCACCCCTGCGGCGTGGGTGGAGGCATGGCGGGGCATCCCCTCGATGGCCTTGGCAGTGTCAATGAGGGTCTTGACCCGCTCGTCCCCCTCATAGAGCTCCCGCAGGGGCTTGGACAGGCGCAGCGCATCGTCCAGGGTGATGTGCAGCGCACCCGGCCCGCCGGGCACCTGCTTGGCCACCGCGTCCACGTCGGCATAGGGAATGCTCAGCGCCCGGCCCACGTCCCGGATGGCCCCCCGGGCGGCCATGGTGCCGAAGGTGACAATCTGGGCCACGTGGTCGGCGCCGTACTTCTCCTGGACGTACTCGATGACCTCCTGGCGGCGGCGGATGCAGAAGTCGATGTCGATATCGGGCATGGTGACCCGCTCCGGGTTGAGGAAGCGCTCGAAGTACAGGCTGTACTTCATGGGGTCCACATCGGTGATGGACAGGCAGTAGGCCACCATGCTCCCCGCCGCCGAGCCCCGCCCCGGCCCCACCGGGATGCCCCGGCCCTTGGCGTAGCCGATAAAGTCAGAGACGATGAGGAAGTAATCCACAAAGCCCATCTGGCGGATGACCCCCATCTCATACTCCAGGCGCTGCCGGTAGCCCTCCGGCGCGTCGGGGTAGCGTCGGGCAAAGCCATCGTCACACAGCTTTTGAAAATAGGCGTCCCCATCGGTCCAGCCCTCGGGGAGCTTAAACTCGGGCAGGTGGTACTTGCCAAACTCAAATTCCACCTGACAGCGGTCAGCAATGCGTTGGGTAT
>CALWWS010000264.1 GCA_944385305.1 uncultured Oscillospiraceae bacterium
CCTGCTTTATCGACGACCCCCAGGTGGCGGCACAGGCCGCCCAGCGGGAGGAGACCCGCTCCGCCGTGGCGGCGGAGCGGGCGGCCCAGCTGCCCGGGGCGTTGATCCTGGCGGTGGGCAACGCCCCCACTGCCCTGGAACGGATCTGCGATCTCATTGACCGGGGGGAGTTAAGGCCCCGGCTGGTCATCGGCGTGCCCGTGGGCTTTGTACATGTGGAGGAGAGCAAGCGGCGGCTCACCCGGACGGATGTCCCCTACATCGCGGCCATGGGCCGCAAGGGGGGGAGCAACGTGGCTGCCGCCATCTGCAACGCGCTGATCTACATGGCGCTGGGCGAGAATCGGGGGTGAGGGAGAGTATGGAGAAAAAGGCGCTTTTGGCTGTGTTTTTCGGCACCACCTGTCTGCCCGCCCTGGAGGAGGACATCGGCGCGGTAACATCGGCCCTGGAGGCCGCCTTTCCCGACTGGCGGGTGGGCCGGGCCTTTACCAGCAGCATGGTGCGCCGCGCTCTGGAGCAGCGGGCGGGGCTGCGGGTGCCCAGTCCTGCCCGGGCCCTGGAGGTTCTGGCAGCGGAGGGATATACCCGGGTTCTGGTGCAGTCAGGCCATATCCTGCCCGGACTGGAGTACCGCAAGTTGGAGGAAGAGGCCATGGCAAACGCCGGGCGCTTTGCCCGGCTGACCCTGGGTGCTCCCCTGCTGGCCGGGCCGGAGGACTACCCCGCCGCCGCCCGGGCGGTGGCGGCAGATCTGCCTCCCCGCCGGGGGGACGCCGCTGTGGTGCTCATGGGCCACGGTACCGACCACCCTGCCCACAGCGCCTACCGCACTCTGGAGCAGTCCTTTGCCGCCCTGGGCCGGGAGGACGTATGCATCGGCACCGTAGAGGGGGCAGGCGGCGCGGAGGAGGTGCTGGCGCGGCTCAAGGCCCGCCCCGGGGTGCGCCGGGTGGAGCTGCGTCCCCTGCTGGTGGTGGCGGGAGAGCACGCCCGAAACGATATGGCGGGGGAGGGACCCGACTCCTGGCAAAGCATTCTGACCGCCGGGGGCTTTACGGTGCACTGCACCCTGAAGGGGCTGGGGCAGTACCCCGGCATCCGGGAAATCTTTGTGCGTCACGGAGAGGAGGCTGCCCAATGAGCGGAAAGCTGTACGGCGTGGGGGTGGGCCCGGGGGACCCGGAGCTCATTACCCAGAAGGCGGCCCGGATTATCCGCCAGGCCCATGTGGTGGCAGTGCCCGACCGGGGGAGCGGCGGACAGACCGCCCGGGGAATTGCCGGGGAATTGCTGGAGGGCAAGGAGATCGGCACGTGCGCCACCCCCATGGTGCGGGACAGGGAGAAGGTGCAGGCGGCCTACCGCCGGGCGGCGGAGGATATCTGCGCCCTGCTGGAGGCGGGGAAGGACGTGGCCTTTCTTACCCTGGGGGACCCCACGGTGTACTCCACATACATCTACATCCACCGTCTGGTGGAGCAGGCGGGCTACCCCACCGAGATCGTGCCCGGGGTACCCTCCTTCTGCGCCGCCGCCGCCAAGCTGGGGGTGAGTCTGTGCCAGGGGGAGGAGCGGCTGCTGGTGGTGCCCGCCTCCCACCCGGTGGACGACTGTCTGGAGGTACAGGCCAATCTGCTGTTTATGAAGGCGGGGCGGGATCTGCCCGCCTTGAAGGAGAAGCTGGCCGGGGCCGGGCTGCTGGAGCAGGCCGCCCTGGTGTCCAACTGCGGCATGGAGGGGGAGCGGATCTGCCCCCGCCTGGCGGAGGAGGACGGGGGCGAGGGCTACTTCTCCGTAGTGCTGGTGCGCCGGGGAGGTGAGGAGCGTTGAGACTGACCATGGCCGGACTGGACTGGTGCCGCGCGCCTGTAGAGCTGCGGGAGGCGCTGAGCTTTGTCCACAGCCGGGTGGTGGAGCTGGACAGAGAGCTGGCCGGGCACGGGACCGGCTGCGTGCTGCTGTCCACCTGCAACCGCACGGAGATCTACCTTTCCGGGGCGGCGGAGGACGTGCACCCCGGGGCGCTGCTCTGCCGGGCGGCGGGGGTGGACTTCGCCCCCCTGGCCGGGGCCTTTGTGCTGCGCCGGGACGAGGACGCCGCCCGCCATCTCATGGAGGTGGCCGGCGGGCTCCACTCCCGGATCTGGGGTGAGGATCAGATCCTGGCCCAGGTAAAGACCGCCCTGGAGCGGGCCCGCCTGGCCCACAGCGCGGACAGCGCCCTGGAGCGGGTGTTCGGCGGGGCGGCCGCGGCGGGCAAGCGGATCAAGAGCGCCGTGCGCCTCCAGGGGGTGCCCACCTCCGCCGCCGCCCGAGCGGTGGAGCTGCTGGAGGAGGAGCTTGGAAGCCTGGCGGGCCGCCGGGCCCTGGTTATTGGCAGCGGGGAGATGGGCCGCCTGGCCGCCCGGCTGCTGGGGGAGCGGGGGTGCGACGTGGCGGTCACCCTGCGTACCTACCGCCACGGCGGGCCGGTGCTGCCCGCCGGGTGCAGGGGCGTCCCCTATGAGGAGCGCTACCGGGCGGTGGAAGAGGCCGACCTGCTCCTCTCCGCCACCGCCAGTCCCCACGAGACCATCACCCTGGAGGGTCTTTCGGGCTGCGCCCGCCTGCCCCGGGGGATGGTGGATCTGGCCATTCCCCGGGACATCCAGCCCCAGGTGGGGCAGCTGCCCGGAGTGCGCCTGTTCAACGTGGACGATCTGGGGGGCGTGCAGCGGAAGATCCCGCCCCGGGCGGAAGAGATTGTGGACGAGGCCATGGAGGAGCTGGAGCGGTGGGAGCGCTACCGGGAGAGCCTGCCCGGCCTGGAGCGGGTGAAGGAGGCCATCTGCCGGCGGCTGCTGGCCACCGGGCTGGAGGGGGAGGATCTCCTCCAGGAGGCGGTGAGCCGCACGGTGGATCTGCTGGCCGGGGCTCTGGAGCAGCCCCTCTCCTCCCAAATCCTGGATGGATGCGCCCAAAAGATTGACCGGCACACCGCCGCCCGGCCCGGCCGGGGGCGGATTGGGGAAGAGAAGGGATACCCCTTCCCCGCCTTCCTCCGCCTGGCGGGCCGCCGGGCGGTGGTGGTGGGGGGCGGCGCGGTGGCCTGCCGCAGGGCGGCGGCCCTGGCCGCTTTTGGGGCTGACGTGACGGTGATCGCCCCGGCCTGCGCCGCCCTCCCGGAGGGCGTGCACTGGCTGGAGCGGCCCTACCGCGCCGGGGATCTGGCGGGGGCCCGGCTGGCGGTGGCCGCCACCGACGACCGGAGCGTGAACCGGGCGGTGGGGGAGGAGGCCCGGCGGGCGGGCATCCCCGTCAGCGTGGCCGACGCCCCGGAGGAGTGCACCTTCTTCTTCCCCGCCCTGGCCCAGGGCGGGGGGGTGGTGGCCGGGCTGGCCGGGCGGGGGGACGACCACCGCCGCACCGCCCGTGCTGCCGCCGCCGTGCGCCGTGCGCTGGAGGGAGTGGGATGAGAACCATTAGGGTTGGCAGCCGGGAGAGCCGGCTGGCCGTGGCGCAGACCCGGCTGGTGATGGAGGCCATGGAGGCCGCCCGGTCGGATATCCGAACCGAGATTATCTGCATGAAGACCACGGGAGACGTGATTTTGGATCGCACCCTGGACAAGGTGGGGGGCAAGGGCCTTTTTGTGCGGGAGCTGGACGCCGCCCTGCTGGAGGGGCGGGTGGACATCACGGTGCACAGCCTGAAGGACGTGCCCATGGAGACGGACCCCCGCATCCCCCTGGTGTGCTTTCCGCCCCGGGAGGACCCACGGGATGTGCTGGTGCTCCCCCTGGGCCGGGATGCCCTGGACGACAGCCTGCCCATTGGCTGCGCCTCCCCCCGGCGGGCCCTCCAGATGGAGAGGCTGCTGCCCGGCATGGAGGTGCGCCCCGTGCGGGGGAATGTGATCACCCGCCTGTCCAAGCTGGACGGGGGGGAGTTTTCCGCCCTGGTGCTGGCCGCTGCCGGCCTCAAGCGCCTGGGGCTGGAGGGGCGGATCAGCCGGTACTTTGCCCCGGAGGAAATGCTGCCCGCCGCGGGCCAGGGGATTCTGGCGGTACAGGGGCGGGCGGGGGAGGATCTGTCTTTCCTGGAGGCGGTCAATCACGCCCCCACCGCCGCCTGCGCCCTGGCCGAGCGGGCC
>CALWWS010000265.1 GCA_944385305.1 uncultured Oscillospiraceae bacterium
AGCTCTCCACTCTGGCAGTCCGGGGCGTCAAGGGCACCACCGGCACCCAGGCCAGCTTCATGGAGCTCTTCGGCGGAGACGAGGAGAAGGTCAAGGCCCTGGAGGCCCTGGTGGCCAAGGAGATGGGCTTTGACAAGTGGGTGCCCGTCTGCGGCCAGACCTACTCCCGCAAGACCGACGCCTATTTCCTGGCGGTTCTCTCCGGCTTTGCCCAGTCCGCCTGCAAGTTTGCCACCGACCTGCGCATCCTCCAGTCCTTTGAGGAGATGGAGGAGCCCTTTGAGAAGAACCAGATCGGCTCTTCCGCCATGCCCTACAAGCGCAACCCCATGCGCTCCGAGCGCATCTGTGCCCTGAGCCGCTATGTGATCCAGGACGCAGTGAACCCCGCCATGACCGCCGCCACCCAGTGGTTTGAGCGGACCTTGGACGACAGCGCCAACAAGCGCCTGGCCGTGTCCGAGGCCTTCCTGGCAGTGGACGCCATTTTGGAGATCTATATCAATGTCACCGCGGGCCTGGTGGTCTACGAGCGGGTGGTCCGCCGCCGGGTGATGGAGAAGCTGCCCTTCATGGCCACGGAGAACGTGATGATGGAAGCGGTGAAGCGGGGCGGCAACCGCCAGGAGCTCCACGAGGCTCTGCGGACCCACTCCCACGCCGCCGCTGCCAAAGTGAAGCTGGAGGGCGGACAAAATGACCTCATCGACCGCATCGTGGCCGACCCTCTCTTCCCCCTGACCCGGGAGGAGATCGAGGCGCAGATGGACCCCGCCCTGTACGTGGGCCGGGCTCCCGGCCAGGTGACGGAATTCCTGGAGAGTCCCGTGGCAGAGCTTCTAGCCCGGTACCCTGATGAAGATATCCACGCGGAACTGAGTGTTTGAGAGAGGAGCATGTGACGATGAATGAACTGGAACTGAAATACGGCTGCAACCCCAACCAGAAGCCCTCCCGGATCTTTATGAAGGACGGCAGCGACCTGCCCATCACTGTTTTGAACGGCAAGCCGGGCTACATCAACTTCCTGGACGCCTTCAATGCCTGGCAGCTGGTGAAGGAGCTGAAAGAGGCCCTGGGCCTGCCGGCGGCCACCTCCTTCAAGCACGTGAGCCCCACCTCCGCCGCCGTGGGCATCCCCCTGAGCCCTGAACTCAAGCGGGCCTGCTTCGTGGAGAATGTGGAGGGCCTGGACGACAGCCCCCTGGCCTGCGCCTATGCCCGTGCCCGGGGCACCGACCGGCTGTGCTCCTTCGGCGACTGGGCTGCCCTCAGCGATGTGTGCGACGAGACCACCGCCCGCCTCATCCAGCATGAGGTGTCCGACGGCGTCATTGCCCCGGGCTACACCCCCGAGGCTCTGGCCATCCTCAAGACCAAGCGCAAGGGCAACTATAACATTGTTCAGATTGACCCCAACTACGTCCCCGCCGAGCAGGAGACCAAGGACGTCTTTGGTATTACCTTCCAGCAGGGCCGCAACAACTTCAAGATCGGCCCCCACCTGCTGGAGAACATTGTCACCGCCAACAAGGACCTGCCGGAGACCGCCAAGCGGGATCTGATCGTGGCCCTCATCACCCTCAAGTACACCCAGTCCAACTCCGTGTGCTATGCGGTGGATGGCCAGGCCATCGGCGTGGGCGCCGGCCAGCAGAGCCGCATCCACTGCACCCGCCTCGCCGGCACCAAGGCGGACACATGGTTCCTCCGCCAGCACCCCAAGACGCTGAGCCTGCCCTTCCTGCCCACCCTGGGCCGCCCGGAGCGGGACAACGTCATCGACAGCTACATCAACGGCAACGAGGAGGATGTGTGCGCCGACGGCTACTGGCAGAAGTACTTTACCACCCAGCCGGAGCCCCTGACGGTCCGGGACCGCATCAGCTGGCTGAGCACTTTCAATAACGTGGCCCTGGGCAGCGACGCCTTCTTCCCCTTCCCCGACAACATTGAGCGGGCCCGGAAGAGCGGCGCCCGATACGTGGCGGAGCCCGGCGGCTCCATTCGGGACGACCTGGTCATCGCCAAGTGCGACGACTACGACATGGTCATGGCCTTCACCGGTATGCGGCTGTTCCACCACTAAGAAAACGGATAACAGCACCCCTGGCGGGGACAGCCTTTTCACAGGCTGTCCCCGTCAGGGGCGAAACTGTCCCTTGGGGACAAAGAGAAATGGGATAAAGGAGATAGAAAACGATGAAGATCATGGTCATCGGCGGCGGTGGCCGGGAGCACGCCATCATCCGCAAGCTCCGGGAGGACCCCCGGGTAGAGACCATTTACGCCCTGCCGGGCAACGGCGGTATTGCCCGGGATGCCGAATGCGTCCCCATCGGAGCAAAGGATATCCTGGCCATTATGCAGTTTGCCAGGGAGCACACCATTGATTTTGCGGTGGTAGCCCCCGACGATCCCCTGGCGCTGGGGGCAGTGGACGCCCTGAACAGCATGGGGATCCCCTGCTTCGGCCCCAACCGGGCTGCTGCCCGGATCGAGAGCAGCAAGGTCTTTGCCAAGGACCTGATGGCCCGCTACGGCATCCCTACCGCCGCCTGCCATGTGTTTGACGATATGAAGGAGGCCCTGCGCTATGTGGACCGCTGCCCCCTGCCGGTGGTGGTGAAGGCCGACGGCCTGGCCCTGGGCAAGGGCGTGGTCATCGCCGTCACCCGGGCGGAGGCGGTGGTGGCGGTGCGCT
>CALWWS010000266.1 GCA_944385305.1 uncultured Oscillospiraceae bacterium
TGGACTTTGTCCGCGCCGCGGCGGATGACGCCTGGGGCCGGCTGCTCCAGCCCTCTCTGGAGCGGGAGATCCGCAGCCACCTCACCGAGCAGGCCGACGAGGGGGCCATCCACACCTTCGCCCTGAACCTGCGCCCCCTGCTGATGCAGCCCCCGGTGAAGGGGAAGGTGACCATGGGCCTGGACCCGGGCTACCGCATGGGCTGCAAGGTGGCGGTGGTGGACCCCACGGGCCGGGTGCTGGACACCGCCGTGGTCTACCCCACCCACGGGGCGCGCCAGAAGGAGGAGGCCATCGCCAAGCTCTCCCAGCTGGTGAACAAGCACGGGGTGGAGCACATCGCCATTGGCAACGGCACCGCCAGCCGGGAGACGGAGCAGATGGCGGTGGAGCTGATCCGGCAGGTGGGCGGCGGTCTCAGCTATATGATCGTCAGCGAGTCGCGGGCCTCGGTGTACTCGGCCAGCCCCCTGGCCGCCCAGGAATTCCCCCAGTATGACGTCAATCTGCGCAGCGCCGTCTCCATTGCCCGACGGCTTCAGGACCCGCTGGCCGAGCTGGTGAAGATCGACCCCAAGGCCATCGGCGTGGGGCAGTACCAGCATGACATGCCCCAGGTCCGGCTGGGGGAGGCCCTGGACGCGGTGGTGGAGGACTGCGTCAACGCCGTGGGGGTGGACGTCAATACCGCCTCCCCCTCCCTGCTCAGCCGGGTCGCGGGCCTGAACAGCACCACCGCCAAAAATATCGTGCGCTTCCGGGAGGAAAACGGCCCCTTCACCGCCCGGAAACAGCTTTTGAAGGTGCCCAAGCTGGGGCCCAAGGCCTTTGAGCAGTGCGCCGGCTTTCTCCGGGTGCCGGAGAGCCCTGACCCGCTGGACCACACCGGCGTCCACCCGGAGAGCTATGCCGCCGCCAGGACCCTTCTGGCCGCCTGCGGCTACGCCCCAGAGGATGCAAAGGAAAACCGCCTGTCAGATCTTCCGGAGCGCGCCAGAGCCGCCGGGCTGGAGCAGCTGGCCGGGCGCTGCGGCGTCGGCCTGCCCACCCTCACCGACATCATCCGGGAGCTGGCCAAGCCGGGCCGGGACCCCCGGGATGAGCTGCCGCCCCCCATTCTGCGCACCGATGTGCTGGAGGCCAGGGATTTGAAGCCGGGCATGGAGCTTCTGGGGACCGTCCGCAATGTGGTGGACTTTGGGGTGTTCGTGGATATCGGGGTCCACCAGGACGGCCTGGTCCACATCAGCCAGCTGCCCCGCCGGGTCCGGCACCCCTCGGAGGTGTGCGCGGTGGGGGACGTGGTCACCGTGTGGGTGCTGGAGGCGGACGAGAAGAAAAAGCGCATCGGCCTGACCATGCGCAGGCCCCAGCAGCGCGCCGCGCTCTCCTCCCCTTCGGAGGGCAGGGCAAAATAAGCTGGGAATTTTTGAAAAATCTCTTGACTGTCAAGGGACTCGATAGTGTACGCTGGGCGTGAAAGGAGATGATCCCATGACCATCAAGGAGCTGGAGGCTCTGGTGGACCTGCCCCGGGCCAGCATCCGCTTCTATGAGCAGGAGGGCTTCCTGTCCCCCAGGCGGCTGAAAAACAACTATCGGGACTACTCCCCGGAGGACGCCCGCACCCTGGCCAAGATCAAGCTGCTGCGGCAGCTCCACTTGGATCTGGACTCCATCCGCCGGCTGGAGGCGGGAGAGCTCACCCTGGCCCAGGCCCTGGAGGACCAGCTGTCCGCCCTGGGAGAGGACCGGGCCGCCCTGGACCGGGCAGACGAGGTGTGCCGCTCCCTTCTGCGGGCGGGGACCGGCTATGATGAGCTGGACCCCCAGCCCTGGCTGGAGGAGCTGGAGCGCCGGCCCGCCCCCAGCGGCCCCCACCTGGCCGAGCCCCGGGACACTCTGAATCTGCCCAGCCCCGGGCGGCGATATGCCGCCCGCTGGCTGGACCGGTTCCTGTACACCCTGCCCTGGCTGGCCATTCAGCTGTTCGTTCTCCACGACTACCAGGTGGCCGACCCGGTGGACCCCGCCCTCTACTACGCCGCGCTTATGGTCCCTCTGCTTTTCATCATGGTGTTTCTGGGCCCTGCCCTCGCCCACATCCTCACCGCCGCCGTGGTGGAGCCCACCCTCCTCCACTTCCTGGGGACCACCCCGGGCAAGTGGATCATGGGGCTGGAGGTGCGCAACCCGGACGGCAGCTTCCTCACCTGGGAGCAGGCCGGCACCCGCACCATGGGGGTGATCTTCCGGGGAGAGGGGCTCTACCTCCCCCTGGTCAACCTGTGGTGCAACTGGCGCTCCTACCGGGCCTGCCGGGACGGGCAGGTGCTCCCCTGGGACGAGGGGCTGAGCTACACCCAGAAGCCCCACGGCCTGGCCTGGCGGACCCCCCTGCTGGCGGCCTGTCTTGTCCTGTGCCTGTGCGCCCAGAGGGTTATGATCAGCGTGAGCTACGTCCTCCCCTACCCGGACGGCCTCGCCTCCCCCGCCCAGCTGGCGGAGAACTACAACGCCCTGTGTGTCCGCCGGGGCGCCGGCGCCCACGGGGACGCGTTGATACAAGAGGACGGGCGGTG